>CBAAAH010000012.1:0-16466 GCA_964658865.1 uncultured Granulicella sp. | reverse complement strand
ACGGTCTGGGCGCATAATCGTTCACGCCGGTGATTGTGTTGGGGCATGCACACTTCCCTGTCTGCCCGCCTGCAGCTTGCAAACGGTGGCACACCGACAGTCAACATCATGGTTCCCGTGCGCTACCCCCATGCCCACAACGGCATTTCAACCGGCAGGATTTCGACCGCACGGTAGACCTGCGGGTCCATCTGCTGCAGTCGCTGAACGCCTCCACGGTGCAGCAGTTGCGCGACTTCACGCCGACTCCCCAGGTTAACCCACAGGCTGCTTCGGCTTGCGGAACGCGAAGACCACCGCGAGCAACGGTGGAGCGATCAGAGCGCCCCACGGAGGCAGCAGGATGCCTCCGACAATGGGTGCCAGCAGTGCGGCCCACCACGGCACACGTGTCGCCCGCTTGAGCAGCAACGGTTGAATCAGCAGGCCGTCCGTCACCGCGACGATGGCGTATAGGCCGAGCACCCACCACAGCATGTCGAAGTTGTCATCGTTGGACGAGAACACCGCCGCGACCGCCGGTCCGCACACGCCCAGCACCGCACCGACACCCGGCACAAATTGAAACATTGCGGCCAACAACGCCCACAGCGGAGCAAACGGCACGCCGATCCATAGCAGGCCCACCAGCCACAGCAGACCCACGATCGCCGCATCCAGCAGCGTCGCGCGAAACCACCCGCCCAGCGCATTCCCAGCCGTTCGTGCGTGCCCTGCCGCGCCTCCATTACCGAGAGTATTCATTGCCATTTAAGATGCGTCCCGCACGCCCGTGCTCGCCCTAATACGTTTCACTCAACGGCAGGCTGCTCGACGGTGCTACCCTTTTCCCATGAAGTTCGGCGTCCTTGTTTTTCCCGGTTCCAACTGCGACCACGATACCTACAACGTAATCGACGCCGTGGCGCACCAGCCCGTGACCTTCCTGTGGCACAACTCTGAAGACCTGCAGGGCTGCGATGCCATCCTGGTGCCCGGCGGCTTTGCCTATGGCGATTACCTGCGCACCGGTGCGCTTGCCCGCGTCGCGCCGATCATGGGCAGCGTGAAGAAGTTCGCGGACGCCGGCGGTCCCGTGCTGGGCATCTGCAACGGCTTCCAGATTCTGTGTGAATCGGGTCTTCTGCCCGGCGCGCTGATGCGCAACGCCGGCCTGCGCTACCTGTGTAAGCAGGTACATCTGCGCACGGAGACGGCGGATTGCCTCTTCACGCAGACGTTACGCGAAGGCCAGGTGGTGCAGATGCCCATCGGCCACATGGAAGGCAACTACTTTTGCGACGACAGCACACACTCTAAGCTGGAGCGCGACAACCGCATCGCCTTCCGCTACTGCGATGCCGGTGGAAACGTCACGCCCGAGAGCAATCCCAATGGGTCGCTATCCAACATTGCCGGCGTGCTGAGTGAGGGCGGCAATGTGCTTGGCATGATGCCGCACCCCGACCGCAGCAGCGAAGTACTGCTTGGCTCCGCGGACGGCCTGCACGTGTTTCAGTCGCTCATCGCGAGCCTTGGCGCGCACGCATGATCGATCTGCACCACCATCTGCTGTTCGGCATCGACGACGGCTCGCGCGACCTGGAGACCTCCGTTGCCATGGTAAAGATGGCGGTAGAAGACGGCGTGACCCACATCGTTGCAACGCCACATGCGAACGAGGTCTTCCCGTATGACCGCACGCGCAATGCCGAGTTGCTGCGCCAAATCCGGGAAGCGCTGCCCGCCGATGTTGCCGACAGGATCACCCTGGGGCTGGGTTGCGACTTTCACCTGAGCTTTGAAAACACGGAAGACGTTCGTGTACACGGACCGTTATACGCCATCAATGACGGGCCTTACCTGCTGGTGGAACTGGCCGATACGTCCATCCCCACGCGCACGGATGAGGTGTTTTACACGATGCGCGTGAACGGCCTGGTGCCCATCCTTACCCACCCGGAACGCAACGCAACGCTGCAGCGGTCACGCGGCCGGCTGCGTGACTGGATGCGGGCGGATTTGCTGGTGCAGGTAACGGCAGGTTCGCTGACCGGCACCTTCGGCAAGGTGGCGGAAAAGATTGCGTGGGAGCTACTGGAGAACCGCTGGGCGCACTTCGTGAGCAGCGACGCGCACAACACCGGCCGCCGTTCCCCCGTGCTGAGCGAAGCGTATGCACTGGTAGTCAAACGGATGGACGAGGCAACGGCGAAGCGGCTATTTTTGACAAATCCCCTCGCCGTGTTCGAAGGCCGCAGTCTGCCGGAACAACCGCAAGCCCTGCATCTGTTCGACGACGGCAGGAAATCCTGGTTCAACCACCTGCTGGAACGCTTCCGGTAAGGCCATGGAGCAGGCGCTATGCCGTTGCAGGCGGCTCTCGCCGCAGCAGCCGGCCTGACCAGCGCCGGCCGACCCCGACCCAGAATGCCTCGTAGTATTTTGACGAAAGGTGCGCCAACGCCCAGACCAGCAGCAAGCCCAAGGGTCGTTTCAATCGGCGCATTGCCTGGTTCTCGTCGTCAAACCATGGCAGGTGGAAGACGCCCCCGTGAATCACATACAGAGCGTACGAGATACCGGCGAGATACAACAACCAGCGTGCCTGCAGCCCTCGTGACGGCGCCCCGGCCGGCTGAAACAGCACCGAACCCAAAAGGCACATGGCCAGGTAAGGTCGCAGGTACTGCAGCGGGCCGGACTGTTCCATGCACGCGAACACTGTGAGCACAAGCCACAAGAGGAAGGGAATTCTGCTCAGCAGTAGCGGCACGCGCGTCCCCAGCATACCCTCGGTCAACATCAGCAGCACCGCTCCGGTAAGAATGTCGTCTACGCGTCGAATCGTGACGATGGACACAGGGTCATGTGTCCACACCCGGCCTGCCGTAACCAACACCGCGAGCACCGGCAACGCGTAGAATCCTCGCTTGCCCGCCACGGCGAAGAGAACGGCAATGAACACATAAAACTGTACCTCGACACCGATGCTCCAAAGATGGTCCGTGACAGGCGTCAGCGGAAATGGCGGCAGATTGGCATAGCAGAGAAAGCTGGGGAGGTAAGCGCTCCACGGCGCATGGATGAGCGGCAGCATGACCAGCAGGAACAGCCACAAGAGCGGAAGAATGCGACACAACCGCCGTATGGCAAACACCCGAACGCTAGGCTGGTAGAGCAACGTCGCTGTAATCAAAAAACCTGACAGGTTAAAGAAAAACGCCATGCCCAGCACTCCAGAGGCGGCGTTGAGCTGCCAGCCTTTCGGCCCGAGCGGCAAAAGGTGCGCCATCAGTACCAGCAGGATGCTTGTGCCGCGCCATCCGTCCAGCGCACGAAGATGGGGCAGGTGCCGGCGCCCACTCGGCGCGGGAGATGGTTTCAGAACGGCGGGGACGGCTGCAGGAGCACATTCCAGCCCGGTCGATGAGGTCATGATGAACGAGATGCTATAGCACTTCAGCGGCGGCTCGAAGAAATTAAAACGAGAGACGAGTACACCAGTCACGCATAAAAGAAGCCGTAAGTGCTAAGTCAGACCAAGCCCGCCGTCCACCGCAAGCAACTGTCCCGTGATGAAGCGCGTTGCCGTCGCGAAAAACAGCACAGCGTCCGCGATATCGTCCACGCTTCCGTTGCGCGCCATCGGCGTTTTTGCGGAGAAAGACTCATACGCCGCGTCGGCCTCCGCACCGGTTACGATCATGCCGGGCGCGACACAATTCACGCTTACCTGGGGTGCCCACGCTTTCGCCATCGTTTGGCTGAGCATGTGCAGGGCGGCCTTACTGGTGCAGTAATGTGCGTGCGTCGCCCAGGGGTGCATGCCGCCCAGTGAACCGATGTTCACAATGCGACCGTCCTGCGAGGCACGCAAATGCCTCAGTGCTTCCTGCGCCATCAGGAAAGGACCGCGCGTGTTCGTGGCGAACATGGCATCCCACTGCTCCGGCGTAATACATTCAAGCGACGCCGTTTCAAACGCACCGGCGTTGTTGACCAGCAGGTCGATGCCACCCAGGTATTCCGCCGCCTCCGCCACGGCAGACTTGACCGATGACGCGTCGCCCACTTCGCAGGCAACGGCTCGCACACGCACGCCGAAGCGTTGCAGCTCAGTCACCGTATCTTCCGCAGTGCGGTTTAACACGCGCGAAGTAAGCACCACATCTGCCCCGTTCGCGGCCAACATCCGTGCCAATCCACGGCCGATACGCCGTGCGCCCCCGGTAATGACGGCTCGCTTGCCCTGCAGCAACAGTGACAAGCTAGTTGGTCGACGGCGATCCTGCCGCCGTTCCATCCACGGTTGGCCCGGTCGGCGAACTGGTCTTGTTCGGCAGCTTGGGCGGTGTGGGATCCACGGGAGCCTTCACGTTGTGGTCCTTGGGAATGGTCGGGTCACCGCCCTGCTTGGGGTCCGCCGGCATGCCGGTGAGTTTGATGACCGGATCTGTCGCGCCAAGCGGCTTGGGTGCGACCGGCGCAGCGAGAATACGATGGGTCGACTCCTGCACGCCTAGAGTCGTCGTGCCCACGGTTTCGCCATAGGTCGAGACCTGGCGCTGCGGCCGTTGCAGACGCACCGTCAGCTGTTTCGACGGCGCATCCAGCGTGAGTTCACCGGAGTACGTCGTAAACCCGGACGAGATGATCTGCACCTGCACCTTCGAACCGGTGGGAATGATGTCGATGAACGCTTTACCGTCTGTGCCGGACTTCACTTCCAGATTTCCCTCATCCACGCCGTCCTTCGACGTATGGAAGATGACACCGGCGTTTTCCACGACTTTGCCGTTGGAATCGCGCAGCACCAGGACTTCCAGGTGGCTTGTGATCGGCGGTGCCTTGTACTTGCGGCCATGCCGGGTGTCCTGTGCCGTTGCTGCCATTGCCGCCGCAAGCCCTGTTGCGCCCGCTATCGTGAGACCCCGTCGAAGCCAAACTAGACCGCTCATACCTGTGATTTTATGCCGCGGTTGAGTTCGGCGTCTCAATCTTTGGATGGAAAGATCGGCATGAGTGGGATTCACTCACATTTTATTCAAATCACTTGACGGGAGTACCTGGCCGCCGTACATTAGCAATTGGAGCACGGGACTGCTAAGACCCGCGCCGAATACACGTACCACCCAAGGAGCACCACGAACATGGCATCCACGTTTACTCCGCTGCACGACCGCATCCTGGTCAAGCGCACTGAAGAGGGCGAAACAATGCGCGGCGGCATCATAATTCCGGATAGCGCCAAAGAAAAGCCACAGCAGGGTTCCGTCGTCTCCGTCGGCAAGGGTAAGTCGAACGATGAGGGCAAGGTATTCCCGCTCGATGTGCAGGCCGGCGATACGGTCCTGTTCGGCAAGTACAGCGGCACCGAGATCAAGCTGGACGGCGAAGACCTGCTCATCATGCGGGAGGAAGAAGTCCTCGGCATCCTCAAGTCGTAAGCATTGCATGCAGCGGACGCGCTTCGCGCAAGAACCGTTCGCGATTCAGCATCTGCAAGGCGGCTTTAGCCGCTGAGATAGACCTTCGAATACAGAATAACCGCGGCTTTAGCCGCTGAGATAGGAAATACCCCACCATGGCAAAGACAATTCTGCACGGCGAAGATTCCCGCCAGGCGATCCTCCGCGGCGTCAACATCCTCGCGGACGCGGTCAAGGTCACGCTCGGCCCCAAGGGTCGCAACGTAGTCATCGAAAAGAAGTTCGGTTCGCCGACCATCACCAAGGACGGCGTTACTGTCGCCAAGGAAATCGAGCTCAAGGACCCGATCGAGAACGTCGGTGCCCAGCTCGTGAAGGAAGTCGCCTCCAAGACCTCGGACGTTGCCGGCGACGGCACCACGACCGCGACGGTGCTGGCCCAGGCCATCTACCGCGAGGGCGTAAAGACCGTTGCTGCCGGTGCGAACCCCACCGCCCTGAAGCGCGGCATCGACAAGGCTGTTGAGGCCATCGTCGGCAAGCGCGCGGAAGACGGCACGGTTTCCGGCGGCGCGCTCTCGAAGTTCTCGAAGCCCGTTTCCGGCGACATGATTGCCCAAGTCGGCACCATCTCGGCCAACTCTGATGCGCAGATCGGCAATATCATTGCCGAAGCGATGAAGAAGGTCGGCAAGGATGGCGTGATCACGGTCGAAGAGTCGAAGACCATGGAAACGCAGCTCGATGTGGTCGAAGGCATGCAGTTCGACCGCGGGTACCTGTCACCTTACTTCGTGACGGACGCCGAGCGCATGGAAGCGGCCCTCGAAGATCCGTACATCCTCATCTATGAGAAGAAGATCTCGTCGATGAAGGACCTGCTGCCCCTGCTGGAGCAGATTGCCCGCACCGGCAAGCCGCTTGTCATCATTGCGGAGGATGTTGATGGTGAAGCGCTTGCAACCCTCGTCGTGAACAAGCTGCGTGGCACGCTGAATGTCGCTGCCGTCAAGGCACCGGGCTTCGGCGACCGTCGCAAGGCCATGCTGGGCGACATTGCAACGCTGACCGGCGGACAGGCCATCACCGAAGACCTCGGCATTAAGCTGGAGTCGGTGAAGATCGAGGACCTGGGCCGTGCGAAGCGCGTGACCATCGACAAGGACAACACGACCATCATCGACGGCGCAGGTGAAGACGACAAGATCGAAGGCCGCGTGCGCGAAATTCGCTCGCAGGTCGACAAGACCTCGTCGGACTACGACCGCGAGAAGCTGCAAGAGCGCCTTGCCAAGCTGGTTGGCGGCGTTGCGGTCATCAAGGTTGGTGCTGCGACCGAAACCGAAATGAAGGAAAAGAAGGCCCGCGTGGAAGACGCGATGCACGCAACCCGTGCAGCCGTGGAAGAAGGCATTGTCCCCGGCGGCGGCGTGGCGCTGGTTCGCTGCGCAACCGACGTGGATGCGCTGATCAAGACGCTGGAAGGCGACGAGAAGATCGGTGCAACCATCATCCGTCGCGCGATCGAAGAGCCGCTTCGTCAGATCGTGGCGAATGCCGGTGAAGAGGGTGCGGTTGTGGTCGGCAAGATCCTTGAGGGTAAGGAAAACATCGGCTACAACGCGGCAACCGGTGTGTTCGAAGACCTGGTTGCGGCCGGCGTCATCGATCCGACCAAGGTGACGCGCACTGCGCTGCAGAATGCGGCATCCATCAGCGGCCTGCTGCTAACCACCGAAGCACTCATCTCCGACATTCCGGAGAAGGCAGCACCGGCGGGCGGCGGTCACTCCCACGGTGGCGGCATGGACGGCATGTACTAAACCATTGCTTGAAGCGGAAACGCTTCGCGCAGAACACAAAGGCTCCGGAATTTCCGGGGCCTTTGTTTTTGGTGACGATACGCCGCCGCACTGCATCTACGAAGGACAGGAGCTTCTCCATGCCGCAACGCAAAAGCGTTCTTCTCTCCCTTGTCCTCACGTTTTTTTTCGGCCCATTCGGCATGCTGTATAGCACGCTGGTCGGTGCGATCGTCATGCTGGTGCTGTACGTAGTGCTTGGCATTCCAACACTCGGTTGGGCCATTGCGGTGTTGCACCCGATCGCGATGATCTGGGGTGCAGTTGCGGCGAATCGCGCGAACGGCTAACGAGCATGGCGTTGCCTCGAGCGGCCCTGATACCGCAGTCCTTTGTGCTCCCGGCACCTTTCCGCTATGCCGTGACCGGCAGGATGGATTTGCGGCGATAATGGACAAGTGTAAGCTGCCTGCGTAATCCAACGGCGTTTTTACGCGTCAAGCAGGAAGGCAACCCGCATCCGAGTCCGTCGCCAATACGCCAGAGGAAAGCAGCGATGTCCGTTGAGTATCGTCTCTCCCGCACTCCCGATCTCGCTCCCCGCGACCCCACCCGTCAAGTCCCAAGCTACACCAAGGACGAAGGCGGTACGCCGCTTGGGAATGCTTACCCTGCTGGCGTTTGCCGTGCGTCTGGTGGTTGTGCTGTGTGTGTTTCGGGATTTGCCAGGATCTGACCAGCACGAGGCTTTTGGCTGGGAACAAGGCTGGATTGCCCGGTCTCTGGTGCTGGGTCACGGTTTCAGCTCGCCGTTTCAACCGCTGAACGGCACGCCGACGGCGCTGGTCGCACCGCTTTATCCCACATTGCTGGCTTGCATCTTCCGCATCTTCGGGCTGTATTCGACGGCTTCGGCGTTCGTTGCGCTTAGTCTGAATGCCCTGTTCAGTGCCTCCACCGTGGTTCCGGTGTATTGCATGGCGCGTAAGGCAGTGGGCACACCGGTGGTCAAATTGCACCGAGGCACCACGCGTGCCATGGCACTGCAGCAGCAGGTTTCCAATGCTCGCTGGGTCGCCACCATTCCCTGGGCTGCGGCGACACTCTGGGCACTGTATCCGTTTTCGATTTATTTCAGCAGTGCGTATCTTTGGGATTGCACGCTGACCGCCACACTGTTTGCCTGGACCTTTTACCTGTCGCTCAACCTGCGTGACGCACGCGCCGGCAAATGGGCAATGTGGGGCTTGCTTTATGGCGTCACGGCGTTGTGCAATCCCAGCATTCTATCTTTGCTCCCGGTGCTGCTGCTATTAGGCGTGCTCGGCCGCGCGATGCCGTTACGCATTGGGCTGAGCCGCGTTGCGGCGGCTACCGCGACGCTGGCATTCGTGCTGCTGCCATGGACGATCCGCAACATCCGCGTGCTGCATGCGCCGGTTCCCCTGCGTGATGGTTACTGGCTTGAGTTCTGGGCCGGCAACTCCGGCGATACCAGCGTTAGTAATCCAAGCTGGGCCCACCCCGCCAGCAATCCCATAGAACTTGCCCGTTATGAGCGCGTTGGCGAAATTCGTTACATGCAGGAAAAGCAGGAGTTGAGCCTACGCTACGTCAGCGCGCACCCGGTCCAATTTGTGCTGGTGAGTGGCCGGCGCGTGCTGCGCTTCTGGACAGGTTTCTGGAGCTTTTCCGCGGCATACCGCGCACGCGAGCCGTTCGACGTACCGAACGTTCCCTTCTGCACCGTGCTGACCATTTTGACGCTGGTAGGCGCACGCGAACTTTTGCGTCAGCATCGGCGCGTGGCCGTAGCATTTGTTACGGTTCTCGTCTTCTTCCCTGTTCCGTACTATCTAACGCACTCATCGATGGATTACCGGCAGCCGATTGAACCGGAAATTGCGGTGCTGGTTGTCATCGGCGGAACACGCCTGATGCAAGTGTGGCGGGAACGATGGCCTGCGAAGCTGCGGCCTGCGGCAGTGCTCGTGGGCTAGCATCTTCGCATTACACCTTTCTTCCTTAGTACCGATAGACGCGAGACTCGTAGGGCGCAAGATTGAGCGTGGAACCGTCGGTGTTGAGGGTGGTCAGATTGCCAAGAACGAGTTCACCGGCTTTTATGCCGTCGGGCAGCGTGTATGCAATGGGCTGCTTGCTCCAGTTCAGGACGACGAGAAACTTCTCCGCACCCAGTATGCGGGTATACGCAAACACCTGCGGGTTCATCGGATCCAGGTCTTTATAGTCGCCGTACGTGAAAGCCCTGCTGCTATGGTGGAGCGCGATCGCCTGCCTGGTGTAGTTGTAGATAGAATTAGGATTCTTCATCTGGTCGGTTGCGTTGATCGCGGTGTAATTGGGATTGACGGCGAGCCATGAGTGGTTCGCCGTGGTAAAGCCGGCCTGGTTAGAATCGTCCCACTGCATGGGCGTGCGGCTGTTGTCGCGACCCTGCTTTGCGGTACGGGCCACGAAGTCCTCTTCCGTCATCTGATGGCCGAGCACTTTTTCCTTGTAGGCGTTCTTGACCTCGATATCGTCGAATTCACTGACCTTTTTAAAGGGGTAGTTGGTCATGCCCAACTCGTCCCCCTGGTAAATGTACGGTGTTCCACGCAGGGTAAGAATCATGGTTTCAATGAGCTTGGCCGACGCTTCACGGAACTGCGGAGAGTCGTCGCCGAAGGTGGAAACGACGCGCGGCGCATCGTGGTTGGACAGGAAGACTGCATCCCAGTTCGCGGTGCCAAGCACGCGCGCGTGACGGGTGTAGATCGCTTTGAAGTCTTGCAACGACCAAGTGCGAGTTTCGTAAAAGCCCGGTCCACGGCCGATGCGCATGGCATCGAAGTTGAAAATCTCGCTCAGTTCGTGACGATCCTCGCCGACGATAAGCGGCGTCTGTTCAAGGGAAATGCCGATCGCTTCGCCCACGCTCATCTCGTCGTATTTGCCGAGAACTTCGCGATTCATCTCCTGCAGGTACTCGTCGCGGTGTGGGCCGTTTGCCCAGAGTTCTACGCGGCGCGGCATCTGCTCCGGCGTCAGGTCGGGCAAGCCGGGCTGCTTGGAGATGAGTGGAATGACATCCATCCGAAAGCCGTCGACGCCCTTGTCGAGCCAGAAACGCATCAGGCCATAGACCTCCTGCCGAACGCGCTGATTCTCCCAGTTCAGATCCGGCTGCTTCACGGCGAACAGGTGCAGGTAAAACTGCTTTGTCGGCTCGGACCACTCCCACGCCGATCCAGAGAAGAAGGACGGGTAGTTGTTCGGAGGATCGAAGCCGTGGGGAGCCGCGGGATTCGGCTTGCCGTCGCGCCAGATATAGAAATCGCGAAACGGATTGGTTTTGCTGCTGGCCGACTGAACGAACCATCGGTGCTCGTCGCTGGTATGGTTCACAACCAGATCGATGATGAGCCGCATGTGGCGCTTTTTGATTTCGGCGAGCATGCGGTCGAAGTCGGCCATGGTACCGAACTCTGTCATTACCTTGCGGTAATCGCGGATATCGTAGCCGTTGTCGGCATTGGGCGAGTCGTAGTGTGGGCTAAGCCAGACGACGTTGACGCCGAGCGTTTGTAAGTAGTCCAGCTTCTGCGTGATGCCATTCAGGTCGCCGATGCCGTCGCCATTCGAATCTTTAAACGAGCGCGGATAAACCTGATAGACAACCGCCTCCTTCCACCACGCCGGTCGAAAGCCGTTGATGGTAGTACCCGTCAAGGTGGGTATCTGTCCAGGCGCTTTCATAGGGAGGCTAAAGGCGAAAAGGGCGGCGGCAAGCACGAAGGCAGAGAAATTCTTCACGCCTGCATCTTACCCCGCCCATGGAACAGTACGCCAATCTACTGTCCTGCACGCTCTTGCGCCGGTGGACCAGACTGCACCTGATTCTGCGTGCGCAGCTTAACACCATCGACGGTGGACTTTATTTTCAGGGGTTCCAACTTAGGCCTGCCGTCTAAGAATGTTGCCGCATAGGTATTGCCCAGTGCACGTTGAAAATTCCTGAAGTACGGTGTAAGCGAAGGTGGGGTGATTGTTCCCTGGTTAAATAGCAGACCACCCGTTTCTTCGGCCATCTTGCCTAGATAGCCCTGGCCGGAGAAGCTGCCGAGGTTACTGTTAACGGCTCGGCCTCCGTAATAGATGGAATACACAGGAACGTTGGCGCGCTGTGCATCCCGAATCGCCTGATCCACGTAGGGGCTGTCCTGATTCAGCGGACTGACCGAACCGTTGTAGCGGTCGATGCCGTTCGTAATCATCAGCACCACGCGCGCCGCTCCGGTCTGCGTCGGCCAGTGCTTCACCAAGTCCTGCAGGCAGAAGTAGGGGCTGCCATCAACGCCGCTGGACGCGATAGGCAGACGAATCGACTTCAACTCCACCTCAGGATCTTTGCTGAAGCCGTTGGCGAAGTACACACCACCGTTACGCATGTAGCCCACGCCGACAGAGGTAGTTGGACTCACCGTAGAGGTGACGAAATTTTCGAGATCCTTCAACTGAATACCGAAGTTTGCACGCAGGCCGTCATCGATCAAAACCGCGACCTCCACGTCTTGTCCACGACGGCCACCACTTAGGCCTGAAGCCTGAACAAGCGGCGCAAAGCTGGTCACCTGGACCGGTTTGCCATTAAGTTGCATGGAAATGCTGGAGGTGGTCAATGCTGGTGCCTGCCCATCGCCCTTCACGTCGGCGCGCACCAGCACACGGGTCTGCTGCAAGCCTTCGACCTGTGCCCGTGATACGGCAGTCAGCATAAGCGTTGCCGAAAAACCGGCCACGAGAATAGTCGTTTTCCTGTTAAGTGTTTTTTGAACAGACATGTTGCGTCCCAACCCTTCGCGCTATCTGCGCTAAAAGTTAGGACGCAACATGTTTCCATAAGGTCTACCGGCGTACGACGATTCACGACAACGTGCGCCAGCCTGCCTTAACTACTCCGCCGGAAATCGAAACTTCAACCCCAAGCGAAAGTTGAACGGCAATGCGGGATAGCCGATCGGGCCGATCTGCCGCTGATCGAGCAGGTTATTCAACTGCGTAAAGACGGCCAACTGCGGCCGCACCTGGTACGTCACATTCGCGTCAAGCTTGGTGTACCCGAACGCGAGATTACGGTTCGGCAGCAGGAGTGAGTTATCGCCGGCCAACGACAGGTCCGACAGAAAAGTACTGTCATCGGACCGCGATGCCATTCCTGCCGTTATGCCGGCACTCAGCTTTTGTGTGGTGTACTCCGCAACCAGAAAGCCCGTGTGCGGCGCACGCCGAAACGGCCGTGCACCGACCAGCGGTGAACTGCTGCCGATGGCGATGTTTGGATACTTCGGGTTTGTATTGGCAAAACCACCGAGCACCGCCGTGACATCGCCAGAGAACGACTTCTCGACCCGCGCGTCGAGATACGTGTAACCGCCACGAAAGAACAGATGGTGCGGCGCGCTGTACTCCAACTCAGACTCCGCACCCATGGCGCGAAAATCCAGCGAGTTTACATATGCGCCATAAGCCGCGGGGGCGATGGTGCCCAGTGGGATGCCGAAGTAAGTCGCTAAGTCGCTGCTTCCCACATATTCCACCTGCCGGCCGAACTGGTTGTGAAAGTAGCTGATCTTTAACTTCAAACGATCGGCGTAGACGTTCTGGTCGAGCCCACCTTCATAGGTGCGCACACGCTGTGCGTTGATGGGCGCGATGCCATACTGCTGCAGCGCGGCTGTCTTTCCCGCGCCGACCAGCGTGTTGTACAGCGAAGACGTCTGCGCGGTAAGGTTCGGCTCCTGCACGCCTTTTGAGAAATTGAAGCGCAACTTGCTGCCGTGAAACCAACCCGGCCCAGGCCGCACGGGATATCCTGCAATACCCAGTCGCGGCGTACCTTCTGTGCCGTACAGCGTGTTGTGCTGCACCGCTCCACCCAGCGAGTAATAGATGCGACTTAGAACTTCTCCCTGCAGTTGCAGCGTGTACTGATAGTCCCGCCGCTCTGCCGACTGATCCAACCCGTACACGGGATAGCGATAGGCGCCGCGCTCATCCAGAAAGCGGAATCCTGCCAGCACCGATAACTTCCGAGAGAAACGATAATCACTCGCGGCAGCAACGCCATCACGATTTGAGATCGTGTCGGAGCGGTCATTGGTGCCGGAAAGAAACTCCGCCCGGCCCGTGCCGCTGGTTCCGTTGGCACCGCGAATGGTGACCGTATTGCCGAAGTAAGCGGTGTAGGTATAGCCCGGCCCGCTAAAGGTTACAGGCGTGCCGACCTGGCCGAATTCGTAGAACTGTTCTCTCTTGCGCGCGCCCAGGTAACGCACCGTGGTGTGCAGGTTGGCATGGTACGTCCCCTCCAACACGCCGGAAAAGTACAGGTCCTGATCCTTTTGTTTTGCCTGCGATGCGATGCCGTAAAACAGAAAAGCGCCCGGAACGCCGGTTGCACTTACGCCACTGCGCACCGTGCCGCGTAGCGACAGGTTTCCCGTTAGTTGGTAGCCCAGGTTTGCTGCCGCCGCCGACAGATGGTAGCGATCGTTGGGCAGCGCGTTGGACGAGTCGAAGCGGCTGTATGCGCCGAAGTAATCGGCGTGACGATACGCTCCGCCAACGGTCGCTTCGTTGCGCCAAGTATGCAGGTTTCCCGCATCGCCCGAATAGGTGATCACAGGCCGGATAGAGGTGCCGCGTGGCGTGTCGAAACGCACCGTGCTGGCCAGCGCGTCGGTGCCGTACAGCACGCTTTCCGGGCCGCGCCGCACTTCAAGTCCGGTCACTGCAGTGGAGGCGACGTTGCTGAAATCGAAGCGGCCGCCCACGTCGTCCGCCGGTACGCCGTCAACCAGCACCTGATTGGCATCGCTGTTGCCACCGCGTACAAATAGGCTGGTTACGCCGCCATAGCCGCCACTCTGCACCACGGACACACCAGGCTGCAGGCGCAGCTCGTCGGACACGCCGAAGCGCGTGCGCAGCTCACTTCCAGCGATAAGCGCGACAGCCGCGCTGGTCTGCTCCACCGGCGTCGGCAGGCCGGTGGCGGTCACGGTAATCTCGTCGCGCACAGGATGGACGGTCAGCGTCACGTCCTGCCGCACAACGTCGAACACGCCCCCATAAAACGGTGTGCCGACCTGCACGGCCATACCCGGCGAGCTACCGAGAATCACGAAGCGGCCCATCTCGGTCGAGCGAATTTCGTAGGTTCCATCCGGCTGCGTCGTAGTTGAAGCAACGGATTGCGTGCCCTTGATGAGTTGAATACGCGTGCTTGCGATGGGACGGCCAAGTGGGTCGCGCGCCGTGCCGCGCACGATCACGGCGTGTGCCGCAAGGGTGGTCACGGCAGCCGCACTCAGGACGCAGACGCACGACAGCAGGCGTCTCTGCGAAACGGAAAAGTAAGTCATATTCATCTCCTACGCTCCCCGCGGAGCGTGGTTCGAAGCCGGCATCGGAATCGGTCTCCTGACTTACACGCATGCGCCCGGCATCGTGAACACGGCGGCCTCTTCTTCCCACTTACGCAGTGAAGACGCCGCCCGAAGCCGAAGTGTGCCTGCCCGTGCAACACGGACTCGGCGCGCGATTACAGTTGCGGGGCAGTGGCGGAATCGCACCGCGCTTCCCAAAGCATTCCCATGCGTTCTTGGAAGGAAGTACCACACGACGGCGCATTGCAGCCATCGCACAAACAAATAGATAAGTCAGTTTAACCGGAGTCAGGCTGCCAGATGCGCAATGATGCCGGCGGCCTGCGTACACTCCTCCGCGGACACATCGCGATGGGTCACCAGGCGCACACTCTGCGCGCCAATGGCACTGGCCAGCACGCCACGCTCCCGCATGCGCGCGACGAACGCTGCAGCATCGCCGCGGACGGTAAAGAACAGGATGTTCGTCTCCGGCCCATGCGCGTCGACTGTAATTCCCGGCGTACCGCGCAGCAGATCGGCCATGCGCCGGGCATTGACGTGGTCTTCCCCCAGCCGTTGCGGCATCTCGTCCAACGCGATCAGGCCTGCCGCCGCAAGCACGCCGGCCTGCCGCATGCCGCCGCCCAGTGCCTTGCGAATCGCCCTTGCTTTTGAGATGGCAACGCGCGTTCCCACCAGCATGGAACCCACCGGCGCGCACAGCCCCTTTGACAGGCAGAAGTTCACCGTGTCGAAGCCGCGTGTCAACGTCGCGACGTCCGTGCCGAGCGCCGCCGCGGCGTTAAACACGCGTGCGCCATCCAGGTGCACGGGGATACCCGCGGCGTGCGCGCCCTCAATCACCTCCGACATGTCGCTGAGCGACGTGACCGTGCCGCCGGCCATGTTGTGCGTGTTTTCCAACCAGATGAGGCCTGTTTGCGGCTTGTAATAGAGACCGGCGGTGGAGAGCATGGGGGCGATCTGCTGCCAGCGCAGAATGCCGCGATCGCCCGCTACCGTGCGTAATGGGCAGCCCGAAAACATTGCGGCCATGCCCATCTCCCAGTCCATCACGTGCGACCGTGCCTCGCACAGCACCTCCTGCCCGGGCTGCGTGTGCAGCTTCAAAGCAATCTGGTTGCCCATGCTGCCGGTCGGCACGAAAATGGCGGCCTCGCGCCCGAAGACCTCGGCGGCGCGCGCCTCCAGCCGGTTTAGCGTGGGGTCTTCGCCGTAGACATCGTCGCCCACTTCGGCCGCAGCCATGGCAGCACGCATGCTCTCGGTGGGTTTGGTGACAGTGTCGCTTCGCAGATCGATCATTTACCTAAAACCTCATTAACTATAGTTATGCAGTTATGCCGGAACAGCCAGCAGTTCTCCAAAAACTGAGGACGAGACGGCACGGCCGCGATCGGTCAGGCTGAGTCGGTCGCCTGCGATGCACAATACCCCAGCGCTTGCCAAGTCGTGCGCACGTTCCAGCAACGCTTGCGTGCACGCCTCGCCGTGGTCCTGTCGCATCTTTTCCAGCGACACACCCTCCAACAGCCGAAGACCGAGAAACACTGCTTCTTCGAAAGCCTCTAGCGGTGTGACACGTTCCAGCGCAATGTCTTCAGGACCACCTAGATAAGCGTCCAGTTCGTCGGTGCGCGCAAACCGCACCGCTCCCCCGCTCTGCGCAACCAGCATCGAGTGCGCGTCCAATCCGAAGCCGAGGTACGGCGCGCGTTCCCAATATTTGCGGTTGTGCCGCGACGCCCCGCCCTCTCGCGCGAAGTTCGAAATCTCGTACTGACGCAGGTCGGCTT
>CBAAAH010000011.1:0-19576 GCA_964658865.1 uncultured Granulicella sp. | reverse complement strand
GGCGCAGACCAGCAGCGGTTCGGCGACGGTGTACGACGAGTCGAGCAACGTTCGCAGCGAGATCAACACGCCAGTCATTCTAAAGGCGGCGATCGCGAACGGCGTGCAGGTGCTGGATATCGAAAAGCGCACCGCGGGCATGCTGGTGCTGTTCGGCGCGCAGGACCTGAACGACGACGCCGATGTGCAGGCGCGGCCGGTCGCGAAAAAGAGTAAGACCAGTGCGTTCATTTCCGACTTCCGCGACCTGACCGTTGGCGATTACGTCGTTCACGTGGAGCATGGTATTGCGAGGTACATGGGCCTGCGCGTACTGGAGGACGGCTCGAACCTGGAGCTGATGATCCTCGAATTCGCCGAGGGCGCGAAGCTCTACGTGCCGCTCACGCGGCTCGACCTCATCCAGAAATACCGCAGCAGCGACGGCGGCCCCGCACCGGAGCTGAACCGCATGGGCGGCGTGGCGTGGGCCAAGACCAAGGCCCGCGTGAAGAAGGCGATGGAGGACATGAGCGGCGAACTGCTGAAGCTGTATGCGCAGCGGCAGAGCGCGCTCGGGTACTCGTATTCGCCGGATTCGCAGATGATGCGCGAGTTCGAAGAGGCGTTCGACTTCAACGAAACGGACGACCAGCTTTCGGCCATCGCCGACATCAAGCGCGACATGGAAAGCCCCCAGCCAATGGACCGGCTGCTGTGCGGCGACGTGGGTTACGGCAAGACGGAAGTGGCGATGCGGGCGGCGTTCAAGGCCGTCGGTGATTCCAAGCAGGTGGCCGTGCTGACACCGACGACGGTGCTCGCCTTCCAGCATTTCCAAAGCTTCAAAAAGCGGTTCGCGCGCTTCCCTGTTCGCGTGGAACTGCTGTCGCGCTTTCGCACGGCGAAGGAGCAGAAGGCGATTCTGGAAGATGCCGTTGCGGGCAAGGTCGACATCCTCATCGGCACGCATCGGCTGATTTCGAAGGATGTCGCGTTTCAGGATCTGGGCCTGCTGGTCATCGACGAGGAGCAACGCTTCGGTGTGCGGCATAAGGAAAAGCTGAAGCACCTGCGCGCGCACATCGACGTGCTGTCCATGTCGGCCACGCCCATTCCGCGCACGCTGCACATGAGCCTGTTGGGCCTGCGCGACATGAGCGTAATCGAGACGCCGCCGAAGGACCGCATGGCCATCCAGACGGTCGTTGCGAAGTTCGATGAAAAGCTGCTGCGCACCGCACTGGAGCTGGAACTGGAGCGCGGTGGACAGGCCTACTTCGTGCATAATCGCGTAGAGACGATCTACGAACTCGCGTCGAAGATCCGTGAGCTCGTCCCGCAGGCGCGTGTCATTACAGCACACGGACAGATGGGCGAAGGCGAACTGGAACGCGCGATGCTCGCCTTCATGAACCACGAGTACGACGTGCTGTGCGCAACCAGCATCATCGAGAACGGGCTGGATATTTCGAAGGCGAACACCATCGTCATCAACCGTGCCGACCGTCATGGTTTGAGCGAGCTGTATCAACTGCGCGGGCGCGTCGGCCGGTCGGATCGCCGCGCGTATGCGTACCTACTCATTCCGCCGGAGAACGAGTTGACCGAGGTTGCGCGGCGGCGGCTGGCGGCGTTGAAGGAGTTCAGCGATCTGGGCGCGGGCTTCAAAATCGCGGCGCTCGACCTGGAACTGCGCGGTGCCGGCAACATGCTGGGTGGCGAGCAGAGCGGCCACATCGAGGCCATCGGCTTCGAGATGTACACGAGCATGCTGCAGGAAGCGGTGCGCAAGATCAAGGGCGAATCGCAGGAAGAGCGGCCCGTCGTCACGCTGAATCTCGGCGTGTCGCTGCGCATCGACGCGGCGTACATTAGCGAGGAAAACCAGCGGCTGCGCATGTACAAGCGGATTGCCGGTGCCACTGAATCGGCGACCCTGGCCGATGTACGCGCGGAGATGGTGGACCGCTATGGCGATCTGCCGGAGTCCGTCGAAAACCTGCTGCAGGCCGGCGAAGTGCGGCTGCAGAGCGAGAAGCTGCAGATCGCGCAGGTGGACCGCAAGCGCGTGCAGTTCGACGAAGGCAAGCAGAAAGTCTTCCGCGAGATGCTGCTGATCAAGTTCGACACGAAGGCAAAGATTGACCCAGGCATGCTGATGAAACTCGTCAGCCGCAACACGAAAAAGGGCGCGACGTTTACCCCACAGGGGGTGTTGCGGTGGCCATTGAGTGGGGCGGATGCTGCGACGGTGCTGGCAGAAACGAAGATGTTGCTGGAGGAATTGGAGATTCGGCCGATAGCGGCTTAGACGGCTTCCGCATAACGGAACTCGGTCCAGAACAGGCCACCAGCAGAGGAGATTGGGATCAATGCCTTGGACTTGCTCGATTGTCGGCAGTTGCTCATAGATCGGACCAAAAAAGTATGCGAGCAAGATCGAGGACTTTCCGCGATGTCGGGCGACTACACCCATACCATAGCCCGAACTACGGAGAGGAACGGCAAATACCGAACCTTCGAAGTACGGGCACTTTTGGGGTAGCTTCATGTGCAGCTACATTCTATTGATTTGTGAAAGAGACTTGCCCTGATTTCCTTGCTTGCCGCTGTTGGACTGTGGCGGCTTCGGTTTTGCTTTGCGCGCCAGTGTAGAGAAATTGGGCACCGATGATGAAGAGCCAAACCCAGAGGACGAAGCGGAGCGGGCGGCGTGGCACCCAGTTCGACACGACCGTGCCGAGGATGACGCCGGCGAGGCCGCCAATGACGAGGTGCTTCAGGAGTTCGGAGCTGGTGCCGTGGAAGAGGCCATGTGCGCCCGACCCGATGAGCGAGAGCAGGAAACCGAAGAGGATGTCCGTGCCGACGACGGTGGTGGGGGTGAGTTCCGTGAGGCTGAGCAGGGCGGCGGTGCCGAGCGCGCCGGCACCGGCGGAGGAGAAGCCGACCTCTGCGCCGACAGGGAACATGAGCAGGGAGAGCCAGGGGCTGCGGTCGCGGGTGGGGCGGGTGTCCGCCTCTTTGCGGAAGCTGAAGGTGATCTGCCAGATGGCGGTGAGGACGAGGACCGCGCCGAGGATGGTGTTGAGCATGACGGGCGGGTGGTTGTGCGCCATGGTTCGGAGCAGGTAGCTGCCGAGCAGGACGCCGGGGATGCCGCCGAGGAGCATGAAGCCGAGGGTGCGCCAGGAGACGTGCTTGCGGGCGATCTGCGATGGGACGAGGACGAGCTTGACGGCGGCGGAGAACATGAGGCCAGTCGCCACGGCCATGGGTGCGGGCACGCCCAGAAACAGGATGAGCATGGGCGTGGTGATGGTGCCTGCGCCGACGCCGGTCAGCGCGATGAAGACGGCGATGATGAAACCGATCAGGTATTCCAAGGGGCCTCTTGCGGTGCGTGGAGCGATGCGGTTTCACCGCTTTTTCTTCGGGTAGAACTCCCTGGACTGAAGGAACCCATGCCTCAAACGCGAGACATGGGGCACCCCGTGTCGATCAGGTCTGGGCTTCGGTCTGAACGTCGATGGGGACGAGTTTGTGCTGCGCGGCAGGTGTGGGCGCGGCGATATGGATGCCACACTCGACCTTTTTACCTGCCCATCGACCGGAACGTGGATCGTTTGGATCGGTGGGTAGGGTCGTACATGGCGCGCAGCCGATGCTGGTGTAGCCCTGGGCGTAGAGCGGCAGCAGCGGGATATGGAAGCGGTCGCACAGCGTCCAGACGTCGCGGGTCGACCAATCGGCGAAGGGACTGAGCTTACGGACGGTGATGCCGCTGGGCAGGGCGAAGTCGGCGACCTCTTCCAGCACGGCGCGGCTGCGGGCTTGTTCGCGACGCAGGCCGGTGAGCCAGATATCGTATTTGCCGACGGCATCGAACAGCGGCACGACCTTGCGCAGCTTGCAGCACTGGTCAGGCTCGGTGGCGTAAAGCGGGCCATGCTCGGCTTCTTGCTCTTCCACGCTGCGGACCGGAGCGAGGTTGGTGAGCCGGAGGTTCCAGTTATGGGTGATCTGGTCGCGGTAGTGCAGGGTTTCCGCAAAGTGGTAGCCGGTTTCCAGAAAGAGCACAGGAATGTCCGGCCGCAGTTGCAAAACCAGGTGAAGAAGCAGCACGTCTTCAGCCTGAAAGCTGCAGGTCAGGCTGGCGGTGCGGTCGGCGGTAAGTTCGGTCGCGAGCAGGTGCTGCGCGTGGGAGAGCTTTGCGTCGAGTTGCTGCGCGTAGTCGGGCTGCGGCATGGGCACAAGGGGCGCATCGACGGCCAGATTAAGAATTTCGCTCATGCTTCTGCTTCCTTACAGGCGTATGTTTTCCAGTACTTGTATCGCGCTTTAGCGCTTGAACAGCGTTCTGCCTGGAATCCCAGGCGTGCGACCTCGGCTTGTCATGTCACGGGATCTCGTGATGGCATTTGCAGCGAAGTTGTAAGTGGGTGGTCGTGCGAAAGCAACACACCGGTTTCGCGCAGGTACGCGAGCAGGGCTTCGGTCGTGGTGATGCTGAGCAGGCGATTGTCGACGACGGTGCTGCGGCTGACGGCTTCGGAGGTGGTCAGGACGAGCGCGCCGGCATCCAGTAGGGCTTCAATGGCGACAGCCGAGGGCGATTGCGGGCGGACGATGAAGCAGCCCAGATGGAAGAGAGTGCGTTCGGCCTGGGCGAAGAACGCGGGGTCGCCGGAGAGATGCAGGCGGGCGGCGGTGTGGGCCCATTTGGCAGCGCGCTCTTCTGCGGTGATTGCGCTCTCGCTGCCTGAAACAGGAGTTCCTTCGGCTTCGCTACGGGAGGGCAAAGGGCGTGCATCGGCGATCGTGGACTGCGCTTTCGCACTTGTGGCGCGGACCATGCCGGCGGCAACGGTGGCGTTGGTTTGCGGGTCGATCAGGACGAAGCTGCCGGTGGTGCGATTGCCGGCGTAGGTGTCCAGCACCAGCGCCTGCGCTGTCTCCACGTCGACGCTGCCGATGCCATTGAGTCCAAGCGACGCGTCCTGCAGACGGTCGAGCGTCGCGACGTCGAGCCGGTAGTGGAGCCGCGCGATGCGTGCCGTGACGGTGCGGCTGGTGTGCTTCAGCAGGTAGCGCGTCGCGGGGTCGAGCGGAGTTTCGTTCATCCAGACCAGCGTTGCCGTAAAACGGGTGGTGGCAGTTGCGGGGCTCCGTGGTGAGACGAGCAGGTCGCCCCTGCTGACGTCCACCTCGTCGGACAGGGTGAGCGTGACGGACTGCGGCGCATGAGCCCGCGCCAGATCGCCGTCGAAGGTGACGATACGCGCGACGGTACTCTCGCGGCCAGAGGGCAGAACGCGGATGCGGTCGCCTGCAGCGATGGTGCCGGCGGCGATCTGTCCGGCAAAGCCACGGAAGTCTAGATTTGGGCGAAGCACGCGTTGCACGGCAAGGCGGAACGGTTCGCCGGTCGCGGTGGCGGCGGAGGGAACCGATTCCAGCACCTGCAGCAGTGTTGGGCCGGTATGCCATGGCATGGCTTCGGAGCGCGTGACCACATTGTCGCCGGCGAGCGCGCTGACCGGGACGAAATGCAGCGTGGGCGGGTTCTCATGGCCGAACTCCGCCTCGATCCTTGCGAAGAAGGCACGGAAATCCTGCTCGATGGCGCGGAAGGTCGCCTCGTCGTACGCTACAAGGTCCATCTTGTTGACCGCGACGACCAGGTGCGGCACGCCGAGCAGCGCCGTAATGCAGGCGTGACGACGCGACTGGATGAGTACGCCCTTGCGCGCGTCCACCAGCACGATGGCGAGCGACGCGGTGCTGGCGCCAGTGGCCATGTTGCGGGTGTATTGCTCGTGGCCGGGCGTGTCCGCGATGATGAATTTGCGCTTTGCCGTGGTGAAGTAGCGGTACGCTACGTCGATGGTGATGCCCTGCTCCCGTTCGGCGCGCAGGCCGTCGGTCAGCAGCGCCAGGTCCAGCACGCCGGGCGCGGTGGTTCCCTTGCCCTCGATGGATTGGAGCTGGTCGTCATAAACGCTTTGCGTGTCGTACAGCAGGCGGCCAATGAGCGTGGATTTGCCGTCGTCCACCGAACCTGCCGTCGAGAAGCGCAGCAGGTCTTTCGTGCGCTCCTCGGTCAGGTACCGATCGACACTGAAATCGGCGGCGACAAGCGACGGTGACTCCTGCAGAGGCTCCGGCTCAGGCGTGTGGCCGAACATTGGATTAAAGTCGTCGATGCGCGCGTCCCACACGTCAGGTTCGCGGGCCGGTGCGCCGTTGGCGGCAGTCAGATCACGGGTATGGTCCAGGTCAAGGGGTGCGGACATTTAGAAGTAGCCCTCGCGTTTTTTGATCTCCATGCTGCCTTCCTGGTCGTGGTCGATGGCACGGTTGGCGCGTTCGGAGCTGCGAAAGCCGAGCAGTTCTTCGATGATCTTGGGCAGCGTATCCGCATCGGAACGGATGGCGCCAGTGCAGGGGCTGCAGCCGAGTGAACGCAGGCGAGAATTCACCATGGTGGGCTGCTCACCGGTCCGCGCCACAAACGCCTGCTCCGTCGGCAGCAGCGCGTCCCCGCGCAGGTACATCGGCCGCTCCTTCGCGTAGTACAGGTCCACAATGGGAATGTCTTCCTTGAGGATGTACTGCCATACGTCCATCTCCGTCCAGTTGCTGAGCGGAAAGACGCGGATGGACTCGCCCGGGTGAATGCGGGCGTTGTAGAGGTTCCACAGTTCGGGCCGCTGGTTGCGCGGATCCCACTGGCCGGCCTTATCGCGAAAGGAGTAAATACGCTCCTTGGCGCGGGATTTTTCCTCGTCGCGGCGTGCACCGCCGAAGGCCGCGGTAAAGCCGTAGTGCGCCAAGCCCTGCAGCAGTGCGTCCGTCTTGAGTGCGCCGCAGCAGCGTTTGGTGTCGAGCGCGATGGGGTTCGTGCCGCGCGCGATCGCCGGTTCGTTGCGCCACACCAGCAACTCCACGCCGAGATCTGCCGCCTGCTTGTCGCGGAAGTCGATCATCTCGCGAAACTTGAAGCCTGTGTCGATGTGCAGGAGCGGAAACGGAATGGGCGCGGGAAAAAATGCCTTCTGCGCCAGCCGCAACATGACCGACGAATCCTTGCCGATGGAGTAAAGCATGACCGGTCGCTCAAACTCCGCCGCGACCTCGCGCATGATGTGGATGCTCTCCGCTTCGAGGAACTCGAGGTGCGTGAGCGCAGGCGGGGAAAGCGCAGATACAGGCGATTCAGCTACAGGCATGCACATCCTATGCGGTGCGAGCAGGTCTCACCGGCAAGGGCTCGACTGTCGCGGAAATCGTATGCTTTGAGTGGAAAGAAAAGGGACGCGGAACTGCTCTACATCTGCTCGACGTTGACAGGACAACAACAACGGAACTGAGGTGCGTGCTGCATCTTGATGCTCACCCTAACAGAGATGCGGGGAGCGATGCCAGCGATGCAGAAGATTTGGAGCGGGAGACCGGGATCGAACCGGCGACATTCAGCTTGGGAAGCTGACGTTCTGCCACTGAACTACTCCCGCAGCGTGGAACAGGCAGTCAAAGCAGAAAACAATTTGGTGGAGCTGAGCGGGATCGAACCGCTGTTGCAAGGCCCTCGCCGAGAAAATGTTGGTGGAGCTGAGCGGGATCGAACCGCTGACCTCCTCGTTGCGAACGAGGCGCTCTCCCAGCTGAGCTACAGCCCCACGATATCGCGCGAAGATCTGCCGAGCGACGTGGTAAATCTGGGCTGCTTCGTCATCATGACGCACGAAGCGAACAACATGAGTGAGTGTAGCAGGATCGACGCACGCACTCAATCCCGCGTTGACGTAGCCCTGCTAGGTCGAACCGCCTCCATAAACCTTATGAATTTTGGGCGGATTCCACCGCGCAGATCACGACTGTTCCCTGTTGCAGAGGCTTGACGGTGGTGTGCCACAGTTCGCCGCCTACGTCACGTTGCACGGCGGTTACCGGAGCAATCAGAACGGCACCGGTACGGGATGTCGCCGTGAGCGTGCCGAGGTTGCCCCCTGCGACGACTTCCGCTGGTTCAAACGGCGACTTGTCCAGCGTGAGTTGAAAGAGCGGTTTGCCGTCTACCCGGCAGAGCTCACGAATTTCTGTCACGGTGGCGGTAAACTCACGCACCGGTATCCCGTCCGATAAAGTGCGACTGGCTGATTGCAGGATCGGCGGCACAACTACTCCCTTGGGTTTGCTGCGGTAAGCGCTCGGCCAAGCGCCGCGACTTCGGTGGGACTACCGATGATCAGCGAGGTGCGTCCGTGGAGCTCGCGGGGAACGAGCTCCACGATGCGCTTCAGTCCCTGCGACGCAGCGTTGCCCGTGGTAGCCGCACCGCCAGCCTGCTCCGCGATAAATGCCAGAGGATTCGCTTCATACAGCAGACGCAATTTCCCGTTCGGCGTCTTAGCGGTGGGAGGATACAGAAATACGCCACCTTTCAGCAGGGTGCGGTGGAAGTCTGCGATGAACGACCCCACATAGCGCGCGCTGTACTTCCTGCCCAGCAGGGAGCCGTCGCGCAGACCGTCGATGAAGTCGCGATATGCCTGCGGGAAATCCGCGACGTTGCCTTCATTGACGGAGTAGTATGGCCCCTCCGCAGGCATCTTCATGTTTTCTGCATTCAGCAGGAACACACCATCACGCAGGGTAAAGCTGTGCGTTCCGCTACCCGCGGTGTACACCAGCATAGTGGCTGGACCGTAGTTTACGTACAAGGCGGCGACCTGCTCGATCCCCGGCTGCAGCGCCGCGACAACGGCATCGGTGCTCGGCTGCATGCGTTGAATCGAAACGATGGTGCCGGTGTTGACGTTGACGTCGATGTTTGACGAACCGTCCAACGGATCGAAGATGGCGACGAACTCCGCCTGCGGCTTACCGTCGAAAATAATCGGCGCATCGTCCTCTTCACTGACGATGGCGGCAACGCCGGGATGCTGGCGCATGGCCTCGATGAGCAGATCGTTTGCCAGCACGTCCAACTTTTGCTGCTGCTCGCCCTGCACGTTGGTCTGGCCCACGGCACCGAGCGCATCGGAAAGCGGTGCGGTGCGAATACGCGCTTCAATCTGCTGCGCAGCCTTGGCAATGGCCGCGAACAGGCTGCCGAGCGATGCCCCATGGTGCTGGGCGACATGTTGCTGAAGGGAAACCGGCATACCGAAGGGTAGCATTCCAGAAAAAGCATTTGCGTGGCAGCAGAAGGTTCAATGCGTAACGCTTCTGCTGCCGGGCATCGGCTTAGCGATTCAAGTCGCGGATGGTGTCGCTCACCGCGTGAGCCACCTGGCCTGCAGCATCCTTTACCGTGCCGACTGCCTGGTTCGCCAGGCCTTCGCCTGCAAGCTGGTCGTCACCGGTAAGGTTTCCAATACCTTCTTTTGCCTTGCCGACCAGACTGTCGCCCGTGCCGCCGATACGTTTTTTCGTACCCCAAACGGAGGTTTTGCGCGCGGCTTTTTCTACGTCCGGGTCGCCGGTGGCGTAAGCAGGCTGCGGCGAATTGCCAAAAACGAACACGGCAGCCGCGCCAAGGGTGACGCCGGCGATGATCCAGGGAAGAGCTTTCATGGTCTTGAATATCCTCTACTGCAGTTGGATGCAGATTACACAGCATGGGCACGCGAAAAGGCCCGGCACGATGCCGGGCCCAGTCGGGCAATGCTCGCGCTAAAAGATCTTGAAGTGGATCGTCAGGTACTTTTTCGGGTCGGAGCGGATGGTGTTTACAAGCGTCTGAGAATCGACGGTCAGCTTGTCGAGGTTGTGATAGAGCGAGGGGTCCCTGACCAGCAGGCCGGCGGTTCCCTCACCTCGATCGATGCCCGTCATGATGTTGTTCAGGCGGGTGACCGTATCGTTCAGCTTGTCGGCAAACTGCTGATTCTTCGTCAGCAGGCCAAGGCCGCCCTTGCCGGCGTCCGCGTCTGCCATGATGCTGTTGGCGTGCTGTAGCGTCTGGTTCAGATTGTTGTAGAGTGCATCGTCCTTGAGCAGCTTGCCCGCCGAGCCCTTGCCGGCATTCACGTCGGCCATAATGCCGCTGAGCTGGCTGACCGAGGTGTTCAACCTGTTGTACAGGCCTTCATCGGTCAGCATTTTACCGATGGTGCCGTGGCCGTTGTTCAGGTTGACTTCCAGCTTGTGCAACTCATCGACCGTGTCGACGGCGCGCTTGTAGAGGGTGTCGTCGTAGATCAATTCACCGATGGCGCCCTTCCCCTGGCTGATGCTGTCGACGATGCGATCGAGCTTGGCGAGGGTGACGTTCAGGCTTTCGATGGTGCCCTGGCTGGCCTTTACCACGTCCTGCAGGTTCGGCGTTTCCAGCGTGCGCAACTCGTCGCCATTCTGCAGCGCCGGTCCAACGGCGGTTTGCGAGTTCAAATCGACTACCGTATCGCCAAGCACACCGACGGTGGAAAGCGCAGACTTCGTGTCTCTATGCAGGCCGGCCTCGTACTTGGTGTCGAGGCGCATGGTGACCTGGACGGGGGTAAGTTTGCGGCTCGGGTCCGCAACGACGATCACCTTTTTGACCTCGCCGATGGTGACACCCTGCAGGTTTACGGGCGCTCCCTCTTTCAAGCCGGCCGAGTTCTCAAAGTAGCTGGTCACCGTGATCTTGTGCGAGAACAGGCCCAGGCCGGAAGAACTGGTCATGAGAAAAAGCAACGTAACCAGCAGAACAATAGACACCAACACAATGACGCCGACCTTGAGCTGCGACCATCTGATTTCGGTTTGACTGGGCATGCGAATCCTTCGGAACGGCGTGGCCGGAAGCTGACGTGCGGATATTTTGAGAGTACTGCAGGTCAGATGCGCGAGGCGGCAAACAGGTTCCGCCACAGGTGCGGGATGGGAGAGAAATCCGTTCGTTTTCGGTCAATCCTCCAGCAGAACCGTTGCGATGGCAAAATCGCGGCTGTGCGAGAGGCTGAGATGCGCCCGGCGAACCCCCATGGAGGCCGCACGTTCAGCGGCACGACCGAACAAGTGCAGCGTGGGTCGCTGGCCAGGTTGACGGCGAACCTCGATCTCCGTCCACGCGACGCCGCGGGCGATTCCCGTTCCCAACGCCTTTGCGGTCGCCTCTTTTGCAGAAAATCGCGCGGCAAAGCTCTCGTCGGCATTGTGAACTTTACGGCGGCAGTAGGCGATTTCTGCTGTAGTAAACACGCGCAATAAGAAGCGTTCGCCAAACCGCGCGATGGAGGCTCGCACGCGGGCAATCTCCATCAAGTCGGTACCGGTACCAAGAACCATCAGAACTCCCTAATCGGTAAAACTTACCAACGTCGCACTATGGGACGCTGGCAGAGTGCAAGCTCCGCGCGCAAAAGCCGATAGACAAACTGTGAACGACAATCGCCCAATGCGCAATGACAGCCAAACCGATGCACCGCTTGAGGTGCTAGCAGAACCCCTGGAACTGCGCCTGCAGTGCCTGACCTATGACGAGCGCAGCAACGTACTGCCAGTGCTGACCGAAGCCATCGACCGCGCGGGCGGATGGCTGCTGGACCGCCGCACGGTTGCCGCACACGCACTGGAACTGCGCATCGAGTTACAGGTTCGGGCATTGGTAGAGATGTATGCCGCTTTGGTGAGCAGCGGCGTGGAATTGACGCGCGAAGCACACCTATTACTCACGGAGCGCTGCACCTGCCGCCAGCACCAGCGCAGCCGCGAAAGCATGTCGACCATCATGTCCATTCGCCTGGAGGTTGCATTTCTGGCCGATGTCACCGTTGAGAGCAACTGGATGCAGTGGATGTCGCGCCATACCGCAACGGCATAACGACACGATATCGGCATTTGTGCAAAGGGAGACAGCTTCGGCTGTCTCCCTTTGCATGGGATGTAAGTGCCTTTCGGCGAGGCTCAGTTCTTGCTCTGCCAAAGTCTCTTTTCATCCAACGAAAAACTTTTTGGGCCAGAATACGGCAGAACCGAAAGCGCGTGCCGATCTCAACTGGTCCAGCTCAAAAGGGTCGCGGAAATAAAGAAAGGAACAGCCTTCGCTGTCCCTTCCGTCGTCAGATTCGGTTCAGACTATGCCGGGCTCGGTCGAGAGTCGCCGAAGCCTGGGGTCCGGCCTTCCGGCTTGAGCACCTTCTGCGTAGAATCGGGATCGCCCGGTTCCGCATGGGCGAGCGACGAACGCGCCGGCGGCAGTTCTTCCCCGGCAATAATGAGGCGAATCTCCTCGGCATCCAGCGTTTCACGCTCCAACAGGAGCTGGCTCATGCGATGCATGATGTCCTGGTGACTGTCGAGGATCGTGTAGGCGGACGTGTAGCCGTCATGCACGAACTTCTTCACCTCAGCATCGATCTCCTGCGCGGTATTGTCGGAGAAGTCACGATGCTGCTGGATTTCGCGACCCAGGAAGATTTCGCCACCCTCCTTCTTGCCATAGGTCATGGGACCCATCTTCGACATGCCGTACTCGCAAACCATGCGCCGTGCAAGATCGGTGGCACGCTCGATGTCGTTGCCGGCACCGGTTGTCATCTGGTGAAGGAAAATCTCTTCGGCACAGCGGCCGCCCATGAAGATGGCGAGCTGCGATTCGAGATAGTCCCGCGTGACGGTGTGCTTATCTTCCGCAGGCAGGTGCATGGTGACGCCGAGAGCCATGCCACGCGGAATGATGGTGACCTTGTGCAGAGGATCCGAGTGTTGCCGCATGGCGGCGACAAGCACATGCCCCGCCTCGTGATACGCGGTGACCTTCTTTTCCTCATCGGTCAGGAGCATGCTCTTACGCTCCGCGCCCATCATGACCTTGTCCTTGGCAACCTCAAAGTCGTACATGTGTACGGCCTTGCGGTTAAAACGGGCGGCGGTTAAAGCGGCTTCGTTCACCATATTGGCAAGGTCGGCACCGGAGAACCCGGGTGTTCCGCGCGCCAGAACATTCAGGTTCACGTCATCGGCCATCGGGACCTTCTTGCCGTGGACCTTCAGCACTTCTTCACGTCCACGGATGTCTGGGCGATCGACGATCACGCGACGGTCGAACCGGCCGGGCCGCAAGAGTGCGGGATCGAGCACATCGGGGCGGTTGGTCGCCGCAACGAGGATGACCCCCTCGTTCGACTCGAAACCGTCCATCTCCACCAGAAGTTGGTTCAGAGTCTGCTCACGCTCATCGTGTCCACCACCCAGGCCTGCGCCGCGGTGACGACCGACAGCGTCGATTTCGTCGATAAAGATGATGCAGGGAGCATTCTTCTTGCCCTGCTCGAACAGGTCACGGACACGCGAAGCACCCACGCCGACGAACATTTCCACGAAGTCCGAACCGGAGATCGAGAAGAACGGCACGCTTGCTTCCCCTGCAACCGCGCGAGCGAGCAGGGTCTTGCCGGTGCCGGGAGGCCCGACGAGCAGCACGCCCTTGGGAATGCGGCCGCCGAGCTTCTGGAACTTCTGCGCATCCCGCAGGAACTCAATAATTTCCTTGAGTTCTTCCTTCGCTTCATTCACACCGGCAACATCTTTGAATGTCACCTTTTTCTGCTGCAGGCTCAGAAGACGAGCGCGGCTCTTGCCGAAGCTCAGCGCCTTGTTGCCGCCGGACTGCATCTGGCGCATCAGGAACAGGAACAGAGCAACCATAAGCAGCACGGGGGTGAGCGAGATGAGCGCCGAGAGCCAGAAATTGTTGCTCTGGTCTTTAATGGTGACGTTCACGCCCTTATCGTGCAGGTTCTTATACAGGTCGGGGTAGTTGGCGGGAATGGTCGTGTGGAAGCTTTCCTTGCTGTCCTTGTACTTGCCCGTGACCTCGGTGCCGTTAACTGTGACCTCGCTGATGCGACCCTGGTCTGCCTTGTTCTGCAGGTCGGTCAGGCTGATCGCGCTGTCGTGGGCACCACCAGTGGAGCGAGCGACGACCTGCCAGAATGAAACGAGGCAGCCGATCATGAGCACCCAGATCAGAACTGTCTTTACCGTGCTGTTCAACTTGCTACCCCTTCTTCCCAGAATCGCCGGCGCGCTGGCCGTGCGATTCAAGCCACGCGCAACATCTGCGGCGCGGCACTCACATCTTTTACACTCACATCTATTAGACGCGGAACCCCTGAGTCGGTCGCGGGTCACGGCAGGCACCTGCAAACGGAACTCTATGCCGTCGATTCTACTCCGCAACTTCGTTGCCGCTACGCAGCAAATCGAAACAGAAGTGCGCGGGAACGCCCCCAAACGGGACAACAGTCACCGCTACAGTGCGTTGGCGTCGTCTGACGCGGCCACTACGTTTGCGGTCGCACGTTGCAGCGGGTCGGGCGTGGGGTGATGCGCCTCCGTTGCGGGTTCGCGGCCCTTTACCCGGTCGTACCTGTAGGTGTCGCTGGTGGTACCCAGGCTCTGGTTGTAGAGCGAACGCGCACCGGCGGCTTCCTTCAACTCTTCGGTGAACTGGTGGATGGCGCGCAGGGCGTCGGCGGTGGCGGCGATCTGCAGCTTTGGCGTGACCAGGAACTTCTGGTAGCCGCGATCCTCCAGCCGGGCAATCTGCCCATTCAGCAGCCAGCCGGCACGGGTGACGATCTCCGCCGGCGCCACCGTGACGCCTTTTTCGGCCTTTGCCGGTTCAGGCGTCGCAGCGATCTCCGCGGCGCATCCATATTTGCTGACACGATAGGCGCCCGCGGTTGAAGCGTCCTTCGCTGGAGAGACATCAAACTTTTGCGCACCCAGGGTGGTGAGCACGTCGTTGAAGGTGCGCGTTACGGTTTTTTTACGGAAGAACATGGTCGCGGTCGCCCCCGGGTTTGCGGACAGATGGACTCGCCCGATCGGCACAGTCCGTGTCCGATAGACTAACTGTCGCACAGCCCGCGGGGGTTCGACTAGCGGGCTTGGAAGGGTTGAGAAGATGAGCGTGACGGAAACAGCGGAACGGCAGCAGACGGAGACGCGGTTCGAGGTGCGACAAGGCACGCGTCTGGGCAAGGCCGTGGTCGAACGGATCGGCAACACGCCCATGGTCCGGCTGAATCGCATCGTGGCGCACCTGCCAGGCATTACGCTGCTGGGCAAGGCGGAGTTCAGCAATCCCGGGGGCAGCGTGAAGGACCGGCCAGCGTCGTCGATCGTACTGGCCGCCATGGAAGCCGGAGAACTCGGCGACGCACGCCCCGAGCGTAGCCTGCTGGACGCAACCAGCGGCAACACCGGCATCGCCTACGCCATGCTGGGCGCAGCGCTGCAGTTTCCCGTAACGCTGTGCGTCCCCTCCAGCGCCAGTCCTGAGCGCAAACGCATCCTACAGGCCTACGGTGCAGAGGTGGTATTTACACCCGGTGAGGCGGGTTCCGACGGGGCGATCCGCAAGGTGCGCGAGCTGTACGCCGCGCATCCAGAAAAGTATTTTTACGCCGACCAGTACGGTAACGCCAACAACTGGAAGGCGCACTACCGCACCACCGGCAATGAAATCTGGCAGCAGACCGACGGAACCGTGACGCACTTTATCGCGGCGCTGGGCACGAGCGGCACGTTCATGGGAACGACGCGGCGGCTGAAGGAGTTGAACCCGAAGACCCAGTGCATCAGCATGCAGCCGGATTCACCGTTCAACGGCCTGGAAGGTCTGAAGCACATGCCGACAGCGATCGTGCCGCCGATTTACGATCCGGGGCTTGCCGACCGTAACATCTGGGCAGAGACGGAAACGGCGTATGCCATGTGCAAGCGGCTGGCGCGCGAAGAAGGTTTATTGGTTGGAGTCAGTGCCGGTGCCAATGTCGACACGGCGCTGCGCATCGCGGAAGAAGAGTATGCTGCTGGACGCGAAGCGGTCATCGTAACCATTCTGTGCGACGGTGCGGATAAGTATCTGAGCGAACGGTTCTGGAGTGAATAACGCGATGCTGACGCTGCAACAAGCCGAGTACGACGCCATGCGCAGGCATGGGGAAGAGACGTATCCGCACGAGTGCTGCGGCATCCTGCTGGGTCACGCGCGCGAGGGTGCAAACGAAGTTGTGGAGTTGATGCGCGCGGGCAATACGCGCACCGATTCCGCGCACAATCGTTACCACATTGCGCCGCAGGAGTTAGTCGCGGCGCAGCGTGCGGGCCGCAAAAAAGGCCTGGATATCGTCGGCTTTTATCACTCGCATCCCGACCACCCGGCGCAGTGGTCGGGAACGGATTTTGCCGAAGCACACTGGCTTGGTTGTAGTTACGTCATCACGGCCGTAGCGCAGGGCAAGGCCGAGGTGACGAATAGTTTTCTGCTGCGCGGCACAAGCGAGGACGACAAGCAGTTTGACGATCAGGCGATTGAGCTGATCTTTTCGAGAGAAGTAACCTAGAGGATTGGGACAAGCCATGACGATTCTGATTCCGACACCGTTGCGCGGCTTTGCCGAGGGCAAGTCAACTGCTGAAGTGGATGCGGCCACGGTGAGCGATGCGCTGCAAAAGCTGACCGAGCAGTACCCGCAGATGAAGCAGCACCTCTTCGGCGCAGAGGGCAAGCTACGCTCGTTCGTCAACGTATACGTGAACGATGACGACATCCGCGACCTGCCCAAAGGGACCGACACAACGCTGAAAGCTGACGATGAGCTTTCGATCATTCCGTCGATTGCGGGAGGCGCACCGGCCATCGCGGAGGCAGCCCTTACTGAGCCGGCGACCGAACTGCCGACGTTGACCAACGAGGAAATTGCACGCTACTCGCGGCACCTGATCCTGCCGGAAGTGGGCATGGATGGGCAGCGCAAGCTGAAGGCCGCGAAGGTGCTCTGTGTGGGCACGGGCGGCCTGGGCGCGCCGCTGGCACTGTATCTTGCGGCGGCAGGCGTGGGCACCATCGGGCTTGTCGATTTCGACGTGGTGGACGAGAGCAACCTGCAGCGCCAGATCATTCACTCGCAGGCGACCGTGGGCAAGCTGAAGGTCGACAGCGCCGAGCAAATGCTGAAAGGCCTGAACAAGAACACGAACATCGTGAAGCACAACACGATGCTGACGTCGAAGAACGCGCTTAAAATCTTCAAGGATTATGACGTCATCGCGGACGGCACCGATAACTTTCAGACGCGTTACCTGGTCAACGATGCGTGCGTCCTGACCGGCAAGCCGAACGCGTATGGGTCGATCTTCCGCTTCGAGGGTCAGGCCAGTGTCTTTGCGACGGAAGAGAGCCCATGCTACCGCTGCCTGTATCCCGAGCCACCGCCGCCCGGTCTGGTGCCGAGTTGCGCGGAGGGTGGCGTGCTGGGCATTCTGCCCGGGCTTGTCGGCGTCATTCAGGCCACGGAGGTCCTTAAGCTGATTCTCGGCATCGGTGAACCGCTGATCGGCCGCCTGTTACTGGTGGACGCACTGGGCATGAAGTTTCGTACGCTGAAGCTGCGTAAAAATCCGGAGTGCCCCGCCTGCGGCACGCACGAAATCCAGGAACTGATCGACTACGACCAGTTCTGCGGCATTGCACCGCCGGCCGCCGTTGGGCCGCTGGAAGTTTCGTCGCACGGCAGCGTGGCGCAGGCGGCGGAAGTCGACGGCATTCCGCAGATCAGCGTGGAAGAGCTGAAGATGAAGCGCGAGACCGGTGCGTTCGTGCTGGATGTGCGTGAGCCCCACGAGGCGCAGATCGCTTCCATCGGCGCGCCGATGATTCCGGTGGGCGAGCTGGAAAAGCGCATCGGCGAGTTGAAGGGCCGCGAGCACGAGGAGATCCTGGTGCACTGCAAGAGCGGTGCTCGGTCGCAAAAGGCGGCGCTGCTGCTAAAGCAACACGGCTTTACGCATGTGAAAAACGTAGCTGGCGGCATTACCGCGTGGGCCGACCGCATCGACCCACGCATGCCGAAATATTAGGCTTCATCGCCAGTGAAATCGCCGCATTCGCTCCAAGCGATGCGGCAAATTTTTGGCCTGAACCAGATTTTCTATTGCAGCCTGGATGCATCGACAGGATTCATTGAACCAACGAAATGGGAGGGAGCAGCGGGCCTTTAGCTCACTGAAGAGGAAGCCGGTTTGATTGTTTTCTTCTCCTTCAGGGATGATCGAGGCGCGCGATCATCCCTGCTGCTCAGCCTTGTTGTCGTCGACCAGCATCTGCAGGCACAGCGGCTCTTCCAGCATCGTCGGCATTTTGGCAATGGCCGCAACGGCGGCTTCGATGGTGCTGGTCAGGCAGGGCTCCGTCGTGACCACGAAGGGCAGCGCGTCCTTGGGGTAACCGGGCCGCTGCAGGATGCTGTCGATGTTCGCGCCCACCTTCGAGAGCGCGCCGCTGATGGCGGAGATGATGCCCGGCTTGTCCTGCACGACGAAGCGCAGGTAGTGCGGCGCAACAAACTCGCCTGTCACCGCGCGCTGCTTCACCGGCAGCGACACCGAAGCCGAGCCGTGCGCCACCGCCAGCAGGTCGCTGACGACGGCGACCGCCGTGGGATTGCCCCCCGCTCCATGGCCGCTGAAGACCACGTCGCCGCCGAACTCGCCGGTCGTCATGACCAGATTTTGGGTGCCGTGCGACCACGCGATGGGCGAGGTGTTCGGCACCAGCGTGGGGCCTACGGTGGCGCGCACGTTGCTGCCGTCCAGCGTCACCTGCGCGATCTGACGGATGGTGCAGTTGAGTTCGCGCGCGTAATGGAAGTCGACCAGCCGCACGCCCTTGATGGATTGCGTTTGAATTTCGTCGGGATCAAGCCCCACCTGCATGGCGGTACGCGCCAGGATTGTGAGTTTGGCCCGTGCGTCGTAGCCGTCCACGTCGGCGCTTGGGTCTGCTTCGGCGTAGCCGGCGGCCTGCGCCTTTTCCAGCATGTCGTGGTAATCCTCGCCGGCCTCCATGCCGCTCAGAATGTAGTTGCAGGTGCCGTTCAGGATACCGGCGATGCGGCGGATGGTGTCGCCCTGCAGGCCGTGCAGAACGGCGGGAATCACCGGCACGCCACCGGCGACAGCCGCGTTGTAGACGAGGGAAACGTTATGTTGCCGTGCGAGCTTGCCCAGCGCCGCGCCCTTGTACGCGATGAGCTGCTTGTTCGCCGTGACCACGTGCTTGCCCGCGGTGAGCGCGCGCTTGAGCCACGACTCCATCGGGTTCAGGCCGCCGATGGTTTCGATGACGATGTCGATCTCAGGATTGTTGAGCACGTCGTCGATGTTCTCGGTCCAGCGGATGGACCCGGCGAGCTTCTTCGCAGTGTCGCCGGTGCGCTTGCGTTCCACGCCGCGGTTGTACACATGGGTCAACTCGATACCCGGAAACTTTTGCGCGCGCAGCAGTTGCGCCACGGACGAGCCCACGGTGCCGAAGCCCAGCAGGGCAACGCGCGTATGGGCCGGCTTGGCGGCAGATGTTTCCGGCAGAGGTGCTGCAGTCTTGGTCGCCATCGTCGTTCATTCCTTTAATAGTCGATCTTCTGGGTTGCGCCGCGCCATGCGTCAAAGGACGCGATCGCCTCCGCGCCCAGCAGTTGCAGGATGGGAATGCGGCGTTGGTCGAGTGGCCGCTTGACCTCGTCGTAGAGAAAGCTGTCGTCGAACCCTGCGGTTGCGGCGTAGCGCGCGGTGTTGCCGTAGTAAATGG
>CBAAAH010000010.1:0-19803 GCA_964658865.1 uncultured Granulicella sp. | reverse complement strand
AATCGACGGTGGCGGATCGCTGCTGGTGATCGAGCACAATATAGACGTAATCAAGTGCGCGGACTGGGTAATCGACATGGGACCGGAAGGCGGGTCTGCGGGAGGCCAGATCGTAGCAGAGGGCACACCGGAAGAGATCGCTGCCGTCGCTGGGTCGTACACGGGACAGTGGCTTCGACCGGCGCTGGGAATGGGCAAGGTACACGAGGCATGAGGGCGCGTCTCACCGTTGCAGCCACTCTGTTCTGCTGCACGATCGCAGGGCAGGCGCAGGTACAGCAGTTGCCGCCGGGAACTGCTTCTCCGCTGGAAGATACAAAGCCCATAAATGTGAATGCCACCGCGCTGCAACAGGCAGAGTCACGCATGGTTGCGCAGGATTGGACGGGAGCGGTTGCACTGTTGACACCGCTACTCGGTCAGCAGCCGGCCAACGGACAAGCCCTGTACGATCTGGGGTTTTGTGAGGATGCGCTGAACGACGTGGATGCGGCCACGTCCGCCTATACGCGCGCGATCGCGGCCGATCCGCAGAATGTGCTTCCCGGCGTTGGCCTGGGATTGCTGCTGGCACGCAACGGCGATAAGAGCGGCGCGATCACCACGTTGCAGAACGCACTCGCGCGAAAAGGCGATGGGTCAACGGTGACCATGGCGGCAAAGGCGCAGGCGTATCGCGCCCTGGCACGTCTGCACCTGGCCACTACACCCGACCAGTCCCGCGATGACCTGCTGCAGGCGTTGCGGCTCTCGCCCGAAACGCCGGACGACATTCAGCTTGGTGGAGAAATCGCCGAGGCACTGCATGACGATCAAGGCGCGGCAACGGCATATGCGCGCGTCGCTGCCGCCACACCGGACGAAGTTGCAGCAGTGGTGCAGTACGCACGTGTCCTGCGCCGGACGGGTAAGGCCGATCAGGCAGCAGCCATGCTGGACACCGCTTTGGCTGCGCATCCCGCTAACGCCCAACTGCTGGGAGAAAAAGCGGCGGCCCTGCTGGAGCAAAGACGCATTGCGGAAGCGCTTCCCCTGCTGCTACGGCTGCACACGGCGCAACCCGAAAATGCTGCCGCCACTCGCCTTCTGGCGCGGGCGTATCTCCTACAGAGCGAATTTTCCAAGGCGGATGCGCTCCTTCAGCAACTTGCCCAGGCAGACCCTACGGACGGCGATCTATCGGCGGAGTGGGCAGACAGCCTGATCCGCCAGAAGCGAAATGTCGAGGCACAAACCCTGCTGGAACGTGCGCTTACGCAGAGGTTCAGCACACCGGCAGCGAAAGCGAAAGCCGCGTCAGAGCTGGCGTTTGCGGCATCGGCAAACCATCAATCGGAAGCAGTTGTGCGTGCCATCTCAATTCGGTCGGAATCGGCACCGCTTGACGCAACGAATGCTTTCCTTCTTGCAACGGCGCGTGATAGCTTGCATCAACCCAGAGAAGCCGCTGGAGCATACCGCCAGTTTTTGCAACTGGCGAACGGAAACTATCCCGACGAGGAGTGGCAGGCAAAACAGCGCCTTCAGACCCTGAGTCGCGCAAAGTAGGCCCCCGTTTCTGTGGGAGGTGTGCGATGCACGTCGTAACACGCTGGAAAGTTGTAACGCGAAACGCCCGAAAGGGCATGGGTGCCGTGGCGGTCTGCGGCATGATGGCGACACCTTTTGCATGCGCAGCCACTTCCGCCGCCCAGGCTTACGTTCCGGATACGCACATGATGGCCGACCTGGAGCAGCGGGCCCTGATGGCCAACCCGCGGGAGCAGACGTTGTTGTACGCAGACCTGGCGGATAAAATGACTCTTCTGGCAAGTCGGCAAATTGCGGATGGCGAGATCGAAAATGCGGAAGCTACTCTGCAAAAGCTAGAGTTGTGCACCGCGAAAATGGAAAGCAACTTTCAGCAAAGCAAGAGCCTGAAGAAGACGGAGCTTTTGCTGCACACAACCAACCGTCGCTTGACGGATATGGCACGCGCTGCCTCGTCTGAAGTGAAGCCACATGTGCAGACAGCCCTGCAGCGGCTGAACGCGGCGCAGGCATCATTGCTGGTGGCGATCTTCGCCAAGTAAAGAGGGCATGCCCGTGTTTCATTTGAAAAGCGCATGGGCCGCATTCCTGGGGCACGGTAGGTTTGCCCGGCGGTCCGCAATGGGGCTCAGTTTCGCGTCCGTGCTGCTGCTGCTTCCGGCATGCCTACCTGCGCAGCACAGTGGCTCGGCAGACCTTTCGGAAGCCGAGGTCGAAACGATTCGCGAAGCTGCGATGGATCCCGCTGCGCGCGTCGTTGCTTTTCAAAAAATCGTCGATACCCGCATCGATCGCATTCAGCGCGTGCTGCTGGATATGCATGCGCAGGGACGTGCGGCAGACCTGCACCAGAACATAGATGAGGTCTCCGGCATCGTAAACGAACTGGAAGATAATCTGGACGAATACACGGCAGCGCACAAAGACCTGAGGAAGGTACTGCCGAAGCTTTCCGCATCGGCCGATCGCTGGGCGAGCATTTTGCGACAGCCGCCAGGCAATGACCGCTACAACGTGACGCGAAAGTTGGCGCTGGAGGTCGTTGCGGACGTGAAAGAGGATGCCGCGAAGCTGCTTGCGGAGCAGCAGGCGTACTTTAAAGAACATCCTTCGGTGAAAGAGCCGCCGTCCACGCGGTATGAGGTTCCACGCTAGGTGTTCGAACGCCGATCTCGGTAAAATGAAGCCGTGGTTGCCCCTCCTGAGCTATGTTCCATCTTCAGCAGCGCGTATCGAGAGTTGCGTCCGAGAGCGCCCATGCCTGCGCTCGACGTGCGCTTTCGCCGCTTTGTTTCGCTCAATACGACAATCCGTCTGCGCGAGGGTCAACTGATTGTGCGGCTGTCGGATCTACTGCAATCGGCGCCGGACAGTGTGCATGAGGCGATTGCGCACATTCTGCTCGCCAAGCTGTATCGCAAGCCGATCAACCGTGGACATGCCGACCGCTACCGTCGCTACACCCGCAGCGATGTCGTAAGCAGGCAGGCCGAGCGCACCCGGCAGGAGCGCGGGCGCAAGCAGATTACAACGGCGGCGGGCAGCATGTACGACCTGGACGAGGTGTTTGAAGCGGTAAATACCCGCTTCTTCCACGGGCTGCTTGGCCGGCCGGTGCTAACGTGGAGCGGCCATGAGGCACGCCGTCTGCTAGGCCACTACGACGCAGCGCACAACACCATTATGGTGAGCCGCGTCTTTGATCGACCGCAAGTGCCCCGGCTCGCGATCGAGTACCTGATGTATCACGAGATGTTGCACCTGAAACATCCGGTGAAGGTACGCGGTGGACGGCGTTGTGTGCACTCACGCGAGTTTCAGGCGGAAGAGCGGCTGTTCCCGGGTTTTGAAGAAGCCAAAGCGATGCTGCGCAGACTGTAAAATTATTTATCTGCCTGCAACGCTTCGCCTTCGGTATAGACGTGGTCTTCGCGTACACGCGCGATGGCAATCAGGATAGTACCAACGGCGATCGTGAGCAGCGCGGCGACCTGCGCATTCGTCATTCCAAAGTAGAGCCGTTCATTGCGCCGGATGAACTCGATGGCGAAGCGTCCAGCGCCGCTCAGGACAAGGTACTCCCCGGTAAGCTGGCCGATGGGCAAACGCTTCTTGCCACGAATCCAAAGGTAGTAGCCCAGCGCGAAGCCGAACAACATCTCGTACACCGGCGTTGGCTCTACACGCAAACCCGGTGGGTTGGGCTGCGGCGGATCGAGCGCACTGTCCTTGATGTGCACACCCCACGAGTGCGTCGTGCTCACACCGTAGTCGCCGTCACCCGAGGTCAGGCAGCCGATGCGGCCGATACCATAGCCGACAGCAGCAGCAGGGGCTGCGAGATCGAGCATGCGCAATGCACCGACCCTGAGCGATTTTCCCTGCCACAGTAGCGCGGCGACGCCGAACAGCAGACCGCCGAACCATGCAAAGCCAGCCCGAAACCATTGCAGCCCGTTTGCCAGCACGTCCAGCGGATGATGCCAACCAGGGAGACCGATCTGCCGCAACTGGTACCCAAGCTGATAGGGATTCTGCAGCTCGTGCCACAGCTTTGATCCCAGCACGCCGGCGATCATGGCCGTAGCCACGACGACCACCGCGTCTGCCGTAACCTGTTCACGCACAAAGGCGCGATGCAGCAGGTAAGTAGCGGCGACGGCAGCCAGCCACATAAAAATACCGAAGGTGCCGAGTTGGAAGGAGCTAAAGTGCAGGTACGGATACATTGCTCTGCGAGTATACGTGGCCGCGCCAGGTTGGACGCCGCCACACGTGTGAATGCGCGACATCACCGGCGTGAATCTGCCGGTGCATTTACGCTAGAGTCCATGTCCTCTTCCGCCAGCGCTCCCGTATTTCCCCCCGCCTCGCAGTGTGAGGTGCTTTTTTCTGAAGCCCAGATCCAGGAGCGCGTTCGGGCGATTGGCGACCAGATCTCCCGGGAGTATGCCGGTGAGAGTGTCGTGCTGGTCGGCGTACTGAAAGGTGCGGCGATCTTCCTCGCCGACCTGGCACGCGCGATCCAGGTCGACAACACCTTCGACTTCGTTGCCGTCTCCAGCTACGGCAAGGGCAAGACCAGCAGCGGAGCGGTCAAGCTCATCAAGGATCTGGACGTACCGATCGAAGGCAAACACGTCATCGTAGTCGAAGACATACTGGACACGGGCCTGACCCTGAGCTACCTGCGCAAGCTGATGCTGCAACACAAGCCCGCCAGCCTGAAGATCGCGACTTGTCTCGACAAGCCGGAACGCCGCCTGGTTCCGATTGAAGCGGATTACGTGTGCTTTTCCATTCCGAACCGCTTTGTGATCGGTTACGGCATGGATTATGCGGAGAAGTACCGGAACGTCGTGGATATTCGCTTGTTTCCGGAGAGCGCACTCGGGGCTGCCTAGTCCGCCAGGTGAGGCATCTTTCGAGTGTCCTGGTCTGGGAAAATGCCATACGGATTCACGGTTTGTTCATCGTAGCTTCGCTTTCTCTTCATAGATCGTTGCGAACATTATGAACGAACACACCATGGCAAAGGAGTTTGCGGCACGCCGGCATCGCGCCGGGCCGCGCCTTTAGCTTGTGTTCCGAGGCACGATGAAATCAACGAATCTCTGGGCCAGCGCTGTGCTGGTATCCACATTGTGCGGCACAGGATGGGCTCAGTCCGACACGAGCGCACCGGCCCATAAAAAGCCGTCCCAGGCCAACCATGCGCGAAAGCGCGTCGTTCATCGCGAGGTTCGCCACGACGCCTCTGAGGCACAGGTCCGCGAACTACGCAGTGAAATGCAGGCGCAGATCGATGCGCTGAAGGCACAGATCGCTGCGAAAGACCAGCAGATCGTCACCGCACAGCAGAGCGCGACCGATGCCTCTGCCAACGCTATTTCCGCGACAGCAGCCGCACAGCAGGCCAACACCGCCGCTGCGGCAAGCACGGCTCAGGTGGAAGAGGTCAAGGCGCGTCAAGACGACATCAAGTCCAATGTTGCCTCCCTGCAGGAAACCGTCATCAACAATCAGGCGACCGTGCAGGAGCAGATCAACTCGCCCACCGTGCTGCACTACAAGGGTGTGACTATTACGCCGGTCGCCTTCTTCGCGTTTGAAGGTGTGTACCGGCAGCGTTCGGTCAACTCCGACATCAACACACCGTTCAACACCATCCCGTTTCCCAGCGCCAACGAAGGCCACGTGAGCGAGCTCAACTTCACCGGCCGCCAGAGCCGTCTGGGTGCGCTGATCGAAGGGAACGCAGGCAAGTACAAGCTATCCGGTTACTTTGAAGCCGACTTCCTGAGTGCGGGCGTTACCTCAAACAATAATCAGTCCGAGAGCTACACTTTTCGCCAGCGCCAGATCTGGGGCCGTGCGGAAACCCAGCAGGGCTTTGCCGCGACCGGCGGACAGATGTGGTCGCTGGTGACGGAAGACGGCCTGAGCACGAACAACCGCACGGAAAAGCTGCCCAACACCGTCGATCCGCAGTACTTGGTGGGGTTTAGCTGGGCACGCCAGCCTGGGCTGCGTTTGCAGCAGCGGTTCGGCGACGTGAAAAATGGCGGGATGGTAACGTTTGCCGCCGCGCTGGAAGAGGCGCAGATCACCAACTTTACCGTTGCCTCGACCGCCGCTGCCGCAATCCCGGCGAACTTTTTCTTCTCTGGATCAGGTGTAAACGGCGGGCTGTACAACGCTTTTAACGGCACTTACGCCAACAATGTGGCGCCGGACGTAATTGTGAAGGCGGCATTTGACCTGCCAAAGGCGCACTTTGAAGTCGGTGGTGTCGCACGCTTCCTGCGCGACTACTACTTCCCCATCACCGGCCTGAGCACGCCGACCACCGCCGTCCCCACGGGCACCTACACCTACGCGGCAAACTACGTGAGCAACACGAAAACCGCCGGTGGCGTGTTCGGAAGCGCACGTGTCGCGGTGAGCAAGTACGCGGATGTTGCGGTCGCGGCCATGGCGGGTGACGGTACTGGACGTTATGGCTCCGCGCAGCTTGCCGATGCGACCCTGCGTCCGGACGGCACGCTCGAGCCGATCCGCAACTACCACGGCCTGTTCAGCCTGGAGACCCACCCGACCAAAAAGCTGGACGTGTACGCCTACTATGGCGGCGAATACGCGCAGCGAACGGTGTACGCCACGGCAAATGGCACGCTGTTCGGCTATGGTCCGCGCAATCTGAACGACTCCGGTTGCTATGCCCTGCCGGTCAATCCTGCTTCCTCCACGGGAACGACGGGTTCGGACGCGGCTGTCTCGTGCGCCTCGCCCACCCGCTACATCCAGGAGCCGATGATCGGCTTCACCTACCGCATCATCAACAGCCCAAAGTATGGTCGCCTGCAGTACCAGGGAACGTATAGCTACCTGCAGCGCAACCTCTGGTCGGGTGCTGTCACGGCCGTTGTAGCCAACTCCCCGACGGCGCGTCCTACCGGTCCGCGCGCGCTGGATAACATGATCCACGTGGGCATGCGGTACTACATTCCGTAAACCGAAGTGCGGCAGCCGCTACAAAGAGGCTGCCGCTTTATCGTGCAGCAACATTTCACATGCACTATTGCATCTGACGGGCTGTATCCCCGGGAATGATCCATTCAGGAGATCACATGAACTTCCGCTTTTCCGTTTTCGCTCTCGCCGCCGCGATGGCCTTACCGGCTGCTTCAGCCGTGGCCCAGAATGTCACCGGCGCTGGAGCCACCTTTCCCAACCCGATCTACTCACGCTGGTTCTCCGAGTACGCGAAGGAGCATCCCGGCGTCCAGATCAATTACCAGTCCGTCGGTTCGGGTGCGGGCATCCGTCAGGTTTCGCAGAAAATCGTCGATTTCGGTGCGTCGGACGGTCCCATGACCGACCAGCAGCTTTCTGAGTCCAAGGTCAAGCTCATTCATATCCCCACCGTGCTTGGCGCGGTCGTGCCGGTGTACCACATTCCCGGTGTCACCAAAGATCTGAACCTGGCACCGGAAGTCATTGCAGGCATTTACTTGGGTGTCATCACGAAGTGGAACGACGCGAATATCGTGAAGGACAATCCGGGCGTGACCCTGCCGGATCATCAGATCTTGCCGGTCTACCGTTCTGACGGCTCAGGCACCACGTATATCTGGACGGACTTCCTGTCGAAGGTCGTTCCACAGTTCCAGGAGCGAATCGGCAAAGGCACCAGCGTCAAGTGGCCCGTGGGCATTGGGCAAAAAGGCAACGAAGGCGTCGCCGGCATGGTACGCAACTCCGAGTACAGTTTCGGCTACGTGGAGTTGATCTACGCCGAGCAGAATCATATGTCGTTCGGCTTGGTGCGTAACGCCGCCGGCAAGTATGTGAAGGCATCGACTGAAGGCGTGACCGCGGCAGCAGCGGCAGACCTTAAGACCATTCCCGCCGACTACCGCGTCTCCATCACCAATGCTCCCGGGCCGGCCAGCTACCCTATCAGCTCATTTACGTGGCTACTAATTCCGCAGCACTTCGACGATGCCGCCAAAGGCAAGGTCATGGTCGACTTTCTGCACTGGATGCTGACGAAAGGTGAGGGCGAGGCGGCAAGCATGACCTATGCTCCCTTGCCGAAGGCTGTCGCAGACCGCGTCGCGCAGACCATCAACACCATCAAGTAGGTTTATCCCCTTGCTGTACTCTGGGCAGGAGTCAGGCGTTTCTCTGGCTCCTGCCGTTGCGTTCCAGAACTCTCCCGGAAAGTATTCTCATGGTTGAAAACGAGCCACAGCAAAAACATGCACTTCCAGCGATGCGCGTGGCGATGCCGGTTGCCGAGCAACGCTCGGTAGGTGCAATTGCGGCGAACGCAGAACCTTCGGAAGTGCGAGCGTTCCTGCTCAGCCGCGGTTCCGGCGGACTAGCCGATCGTGGATTCCAAGGATTGATGCTGCTCTGTGCACTCAGCCTCATCGCGATCGTCGTCATGATCGTGGGCGTACTGATGTTCAGCTCGCGCCTGTCATGGCACCAGTTTGGATTTGCCTTTTTCAAGGGCACCAACTGGGACCCGGTCAACGGCGACTTCGGCGCGCTGCCGTTTATTTACGGCACACTGGTTTCGTCGCTCATCGCCATCGTCATCGCCGTTCCACTGGCGCTCATGGTGTCCGTCTTCCTGCTCGACATCTGCCCTATCTGGCTGCGCGGCATCATCGCCTTTCTCACGGAACTGTTGGCTGCGATTCCAAGCGTGGTCTACGGCCTGTGGGCAGTGTTTGTCCTCGTACCGATCATTCGTGACGACGTTGGCCCCTTCCTTATAAAGACGCTTGGCTGGACCGGGCTATTTGCGCAGCCGAACTTCGGTGTCAGTATGTTTGCCGCAGGTGTCGTCCTTGCCATCATGATCTTTCCGGTCGTCAGTTCCATCAGCCGAGACGTGATGCGCGCCGTGCCCACACATCAGCGCGAGGCCGCCCTGGCACTGGGTGCGACCCGATGGGAAATGTTGCGCATCGGCGTTCTGCGCAATGCGCGGCTCGGCATCGTTGGTGCCGTCATTCTGGGTCTCGGGCGCGCGCTCGGCGAGACGTTGGCCGTCACCATGGTCATCGGCAACCATCCTGACATCCTGAAGAACCTGCTGAACCCGGCGTACACGCTCGCCAGTGTCATTGCGAATGAGTTTACCGAAGCCACCGGCGACCTGTACCTAAGCGCCCTGGTTGAAATCGGTCTGGCGCTCTTCATCGTGACCATTATCGTCAACGCCATCGCGCGCCTGCTGGTATGGGCGGTGACGCGTGGCAACACGGCGAGGGCAACCTAGTCATGAACGAACTTCTGAAACGCACCAGGAACGCTGAGCGCGCAAACCGCATGCAGCGCGAAGCGACCAACTACCTCGTCACCGGCCTTTCCATCCTGAGCACGCTTGTCGCGCTCGCACCTCTGGTCGCCATTCTGGGCTACCTGATCTTCAAAGGTGCGAGTTCGCTGAACGTGGCGTTCTTCACCCATATACCCGCACCCGTGGGCGAGGCCGGCGGCGGTATGGCGAACGCCATCGTCGGGTCCGGCATCATCCTCGGCTTGGCCAGCTTGGTCGGCATTCCTCTGGGCATCTCCGCCGGTGTGTACCTATCGGAGTACGGCGGCCACAGCGTATTCGGCAACATCGTCCGCTTCACGGCAGATGTGCTCAACGGTGTGCCGTCTATTGTGATGGGAATCGCGGCATATGCGCTCATCGTGACACGGCAGCACCACTTCTCTGCCCTGTCCGGTGGCGTGGCGCTGGCCATTATGATGGTGCCGACCATTACGCGGACCACCGAAGAAATGCTGGCCACCGTACCGAATGCGCTGCGCGAAGCGGCACTCGGACTGGGTGTGGCCAAGTGGCGCACGGTGCTGAGTATCAGTCTCAAGACGGCGGCTCCCGGCATCATTACGGGCTGCATGCTGGCCTTCGCGCGTGTCGCTGGAGAGACAGCACCACTGCTGTTTACCGCATTCGGCAACGAGTTCTGGGCGTTCAATGTAAACCAGCCGATGGCCGCGCTGCCGTTACAGATTTTTAAATATGCGATCTCGCCGTACGACGAGTGGCACCGCCTTGCATGGGGCGGCGCTCTGGTACTCATCGCGCTGATCATGATTGCCGTCACCTTGGTGCGCCTGTTTGCGAGCCGTGGACAACTGAAGGGAGCTCGCTAAGTGGGAGTCGACATTCGCGTCGAACAATTGAACGCCTGGTACGGCAGCACGCACACGCTGCGTGACGTGACACTGCACATTCCTGCAAACCAGGCCACCGCGCTCATCGGCCCATCCGGCTGTGGCAAGAGTACGTTCGTGCGCTGCCTAAACCGCATGCACGAAACCAGCCCCGGTGCACGCGCAGAAGGCAAGGTGCTGATGGGCGAACTGAACATCTATACCGATGCAGCGCCGGTGGAGATTCGCCGCCGGGTGGGCATGGTGTTTCAGCGGCCCAATCCCTTCCCAACGATGTCGATCTACGACAACGTGGCCAGCGGCCTGAAGCTGAACGGTTACCGCAAGAAGCGCGTGCTGGATGAGGTGGTCGAAAGCTCGCTGCAGAAAGCTGCTCTTTGGAACGAGGTCAAGGACGACCTGAAAAAGAAGTCCGGTGCCAGCCTCTCGGGCGGACAGCAGCAGCGCCTGTGCATCGCGCGCGCGCTCGCAGTCGATCCGGAAGTGCTGCTGATGGACGAGCCGGCAAGCGCGCTCGACCCCATCTCCACCGCCAAGATCGAAGACCTAATCTTTGAACTGAAGCGGCAGTACACCATCGTCATCGTGACGCATAACATGCAGCAGGCAGCGCGTGTTGCCGAACGGACCGGCTTCTTTCTGATGGGTCAACTCGTCGAATTCGACTCGACCGACAAGATCTTTACCAACCCATCCGACAAGCGCACCGAGGACTATATCACCGGGAGGTTTGGATGAGCACACGCAAAAACTTTCAGCAGAAGCTGCAGGAACTCAAGGAGCGCTTGCTCATTATGGCGGGCTTGGTCGAACAGGCGATCCAGAGGGCGACGGAGGCTTACTCGTCACGCGATATGGATCTTTGCGAACTGGTGAAGATGAATGAGCCGGCAATCAATCGCATGGAGCGCGAGGTCGACCAGCTCGCGCTCGACCTACTCGCGATGGAACAGCCTATGGCGGTCGATCTGCGCTTCATTTTAAGCGTGATCCGCATCAACGCCGACCTGGAGCGCGTAGGCGATCAGGCCGTCAACATCGCCAGCCGCGTGCAGGATCTTGCATCCTTGCCACAGGTCGATCTGCCGGTCGATATCCCCAAGCTCGCCACGCTTTCAGCCGGCATGGTGCGCAAGTCGCTGCAGTCGTTCATCGAAGCCGACGCGGAGATGGCCGCAAACGTCCTGACGCTTGACGACCAAGTCGACGACATGAACCATGAAGCGCTCGACTCGTTAGGCAAGGCGATCACCAGCAATCCAGCGAACACGAAGCAGGCGCTCGCAGCACTTATTATCAGCCGCAATCTGGAACGTGTGGGCGACCACGCCACCAATATTGCAGAGGATGTGATCTTCTGGCTGCGCGGTGCAGACGTGAGGCATCACCTGTCTATGCAGGCTGAAGAGGCTTACCTTGAGGGTGCGGACGTATAGATCTGTAATGAATCAGTGGAATAGCGAAGCCCGCACCTGCCCTGCGGGCTTTGCTGTGTCCAAGGGCTCCGCCAATCGGATAGGCTAGAGGATCATGCCTAAACGAAGTGCAGGTCTGCTGATGTACCGCCGCACCGCATCCCTTGAGATCTTTCTGGTGCATCCTGGTGGGCCATTCTGGGCCAAAAAGCACCAGGGCGCCTGGTCTATCCCCAAGGGCGAGTACCTGCCGCCCGAAGATCCGCTTGCGGCAGCAAGGCGGGAATTTCAGGAAGAGACCGGCTTTTTCCCAGGCGAACCTACGATCAATCTGGGCACCATACGCCAGAGCGGCGGCAAGATGGTATCAGCATGGGCGTTTGAAGGAGATGCCGACCCTGCCGCGCTCAAAAGCAATCTCTGCGCAATCGACTGGCCGCCGCGATCCGGCAAAACGATGATGATTCCTGAGGTTGATGAAGGAAGATGGTTTTCCCTTGACGCCGCGCGCACGTTTCTTGTGACGAGCCAATTTCCCCTGCTCGAACGCTTGCACGATGCCTTGGTTGGATCCTGACGAACGCAGCCTTATCGCTCATTCCCTTTCACGACAGGCATTGCTGTGCGTAAAAACTCGTAGCGCGCACGCGTCGTATCCGGAGCGGCCGCGGAGTTCACATCAAGGTGCATGACCGGCCAACCATCCGCCGCGCTATACACCGGCCACCGCGGCAGACCCGGGCCGTTTGGACTGCCGGTTTTTGCGAAGTTGATCCAATAGCTCTGCATCTGCTCAGACAGCGTGTAATCCTCGGACTTCCACGGCGACGCCGGGCGTACCCGCAGATTGCCGAAGACATATTCGATTTCGCTGGAGTGGAAGGCGCCCGAGCCGACCGGATGGAACGTGTCGCCAGGCGAAGCGTGGTCGAAGCGATAGCGGTACACCGGTGCGCCGCCCGTCTTTACCTGTGCCTCGATCCACTCCCGCGTGGAAGCTGCAATAAAGCGGTCTCCGGCGGCATCGGCCTGGGCTCGCTGTGCCTCTTTATCGGTCGTTGCCGGGTATGCTTTCAGGAATGCGTCCGCCTGATTTCCCCACTCGATTTGCACGGCCTGGCAATAGCTTGCCAACGTCGTCGCAGGCCTGGGTGCACCGCCTTCGTCGCGATTCCAACCGGCCAGCAGCGGAATGTGCGCCTGTTTTCCGGCGGCAAAGATCGCCGGTACTGAGTCCGGCAGAAACGCACCATCGACATCGGGGCCGAAACGCACGGTGTGTGCTTCAGCCGCCTTCACCAGTTCTTCCGCCGGCATCGCACGCAGCTCCGAAAGCGACGTTTTGCCCAGCATGTCGCGCGCAAACGCCTCGTCTTTTGCCTCGGCGACGGATGCGGTCGGAAACGGCAGTGCGCTCTGCGGAAAGGCACCGCCACTCTCGCCGATTGCGCGCGCCAAAGTGTTTTTCGCCGTGGGCGACGCCATCTGCGCGCTCACCGAAAACGAACCCGCGGATTCGCCGAAGAGGGTGATGTTTTCCGGGTCGCCACCAAACGCGGCAATGTTGCGCTTGACCCACTGTAGCGCCGCCGCCTGGTCCATCAGGCCGTAGTTTCCAGCGGCGTGCTGGGCCGATTCCGCCGCAAGCCGCGGATGCGCGAAAAAGCCGAAAATATTCAGGCGGTAGTTCATGGACACAAGGAGGACACCCTTGCCGGCAAAGCTCTCGCCATCCTGCCGCCGCTCGGACGTGCTGCCGTCGTAAAAACCACCACCATAGATCCACACCATCACCGGCAGTTTTGCACCCGGTGCTGCATTGCGCGGAGTCCACACGTTCAACGTCAGGCAATCTTCGCTTGCACCGGGATCGTGAAACGTCATATCCGGAAAGGCGTTGACCTGCATGCAGTGCGAACCGTAGTTTTGCGCCGCGCGCACACCTTTCCAAGCCTCGGCCGGTTGTGGCGGACGCCATCGCAGAGAACCCACTGGTGGTGCAGCGTAGGGAACGCCCAAAAATGCACGCACGCGACCGTTGTCGGAGAGCTTGCCCTCGATTTCACCCTTGTCGGTCTTAAGATGCAGGGTATCCGCCGCATATGCTGTGGCAGCCAGTGAAAGCAGAAGTGCAGTAGATGAACGACGGCAGCGACGAGAGATCATGCGTTCTCCGCAGCGCATAAGCGAAGCCGCTGACGGACAGAATTGTAGCTGGGCGGCAGCCTGACTGTCCTGTAGCTATGCCGCAATACGATGGAAGAGCCAGAACAGCATTCCAGAAAGCAGCGCCGCTGCCGGCAGGGTGAAGACCCACGCGAGCGCGATGTCGCGAATGGTGCTCATCTGCAGGCCGCTATGGTTTGCCGCCATCGTGCCGGCGACACCCGAACTGAGCACGTGCGTCGTGCTGACGGGTAATCCCCAACGGTCGGCCGCAAGGATGGTAAACATCGCCACCAATTCGGCAGACGCTCCTTGTGCATAGGTCAGATGAGTCTTGCCGATCTTTTCTCCGACCGTGATCACAATGCGCTTCCAGCCGACCATGGTGCCGAGACCCAATGCAAGCGCAACCGCAACCTTGACCCAGGTTGGAATAAAACGGGTGGAGCGATCCAGAAACGAGCGATAGTTGGTGACGATCGCCTGGTCCGTGTCATTCATCTTCGGACCCGATTTCGCCAGCAGCCGAAGCGTTTCGCTCGTTAGATACATCTGGTTTCGCACGTTTGCCTGCATGTTTGCCGGCACGGCGGCGAACGAACCATAGCCCGTCGCCTCATTACGGATCGCGTTCACTTCCGCCTGCAGAGCGTTGATCACACCAGGTTCAAACTTTTTCGCGGAGACAAAATGCTCCAGTTCCTGCTCCGCATCGCCGACGGGATTATCGGAAGTCTGATAGTTGCTCAGCGCACCCGCGGTCTGCGTCGAAATGGCGGCAAACGTCTGTACATCGTGCGCGCTGACGGTGTGGTTCAACGCGTACGCGGTAGGCACGGTGCCAACAAGAATGAGCATGATTAGTCCCATGCCCTTCTGTCCATCGTTTGACCCGTGGGCAAAGCTCACTCCGCCACAGGTCAGGATCAGCAGGCAACGAATGTAAAACGGCGGTGGCTCTGTTCCTTCCGGCGCCTTGTACAGCCGCGGATCGCGCGCAACAAGTTTGAACAGGAAGAACACAAGCGCAGCGAGTACAAAGCCGACAATCGGGGAAAACAACAGCGCTTCAAAGACTTTCGTCACCTGCGCCCAGTCCACGCCTGCCGTACCGGAATTGCCTTCCATAAGCTGGTTCGCGATACCCACGCCGAGGATGGAGCCGATCATCGTATGGGAACTGGAGGCAGGCAGACCTCTCCACCAGGTGGCCAGATTCCACAAAATGGCGGCGGCGAGCAACGCAAACACCATGGAAAATCCGGCACCCTTGCTTACCCGAAGAATTAGCTCTACCGGCAACAACGAAATGATGGCGAAAGCCACGGTTCCCGAGCTGGTCAGCACGCCGATAAAGTTGAGCAGGCCCGAGTACATGACCGCGATATTGGGATCGAGAGAATGCGTGTAGATGCAGGTGGCAACGGCATTGGCTGTGTCGTGAAAGCCATTCACGAACTCAAAAGCAAGCGCAATCAACAGTGCAACGCCCAGCAACACGTAAGCGTACACGCTGGAACCCGGCACAAACGAAAGATCTCCGTGGACCGCGGAAACGATATACGCCAGGCCAGCCAGCAGAACGAGAACGAATACGCCAAAACCAAGGCGATTCGGTTTGCCCTGCCCCATCTTCTGTTCAAGCAAAGAGGTGGGCGCGCGTGTCACAAGTGGTTCCGCAACGGGAGAAGCCATGCAATCACCTTGGTTTCATGAGGAATGCGTTCCTCTACGCTAATGCCCACGGCCAGTCCGATGCGTGAATGGTGGATGAAGTCTTTTGCTGTAACCCATTCACTCACGCAATTTGAAGGCTACGGCGTCTTACGTTTTCTGCTCCACGTTTGCCAGGTACGCTTCGGTTGCGCTAATCGTTGCAGCGAGAAACTATTGCAATACGATGAAACGTCTACCGCTTCATCCACTTATTCTTACGAGGTTCCTGTTAATGATGAGCCGTTCCCCTGCAGTGCGCCTGGCACTCGCCACATTGCTGTGCACCACCGCCACCCTGAGCCATGCACAGAAGACCCCCATCCAGATCACGGCCGACCTGTCGGAAGGCGCACGGCATCTGTACCATGCGGAAATCGACTTTCCAGTGAAGCCGGGTCCGGCGACCTTCGTGACTCCCAAGTGGATTCCCGGCACGCACGCGCCTGGCGGCCCGCTAGCCGACATTACCGGAGTCGTTTTCACGGCGAACGGTCAGGTCATTCCCTGGCGCCGCGACGATGTGGACCTGGCGGAGTTCCATGTAACGGTTCCAGCCGGTGTGACCACGCTGCATGTGCATCTGGACGCCATCCACTCGCGTCGTGTGACCACCAATATGGCGGTTCTAGAATGGGAGTCGCTCATGATGTACCCGGCGCACATTCCGGTGCGCGACATTGCCATCCAGCCGTCGGTGACCGTTCCCGCCGGCTGGGGTACGGGAACAGCGCTCAAACCCATCGGAGTCGTGCCCACGCCTGCGGTTACCGGCGTGGATGAAGACGCCCACCACCCACCCGCTGACGCCGTCACGACGAAGTACGCCGTCACCAATGTCGAGCAGCTTGAGGATTCACCCGTGCTGACCGGCAAGTACTTCCACGAGTACGCCCTTGCACCGGAGATCAAGCCGGCGCACTTTCTGGATGTGGCGGCGGATGATCCTGAAGACGCACAAATGCGGCCGAAAGTGCTGGCCGAGGTCGCCAACCTGGTGCGTGAGGCAGACAAGAACTATGCCTCGCACCATTACAACGACTACCACTTCCTGTTGACCTTGTCCGACGTCGCCGGCGGTGAGGGCTTGGAGCATGGGCAATCGTCCGACAACGGCGTGGAAGAAAAAGCTTTTGTAGACGACAAGCACCAGTTGGGCGACTCCGACCTGCTGGCGCATGAGTTCACTCATTCCTGGAACGGCAAGTATCGCCGGCCCGCGCGGCTTGCCCAGCCCGATTTTGCAACACCGCAGCAGGGCGACCTGATGTGGGTGTACGAAGGCATGACGCAGTACTGGGGCAATGTGCTGGCAACGCGTGCAGGCTTGAAGTCTCCAGCGCAGTATCGCGACCTGCTTGCGATATCCGCCGCGCAACTGGATGCCAAAAGCGGCCGCGAGTGGCGTCCCACTGAAGATACGGCGGTTGCCGGCAGCCTGATCCGTGGGGGCAACAACGACTGGGTGAACTGGCGCCGCGGCCAGGACTATTACCAGGAAGGCGAACTTGTTTGGCTCGATGCAGACACGACGATTCGCAAGCTGACACAGAACCAGAAGTCGCTGGATGACTTTGTCGCGATCTTTCTTGGCAAGGGCGGCAACACGGGTCCACTGATCGTCGGATACGAGTTCCCGGAGATAGTTGCCGATCTGAACCAGGTGGTGAAGTATGACTGGGCGACGTTCCTGAGCGACCGCATTCGCAAGGTCAATACCCGTGCAGACCTGGAAGGCATCGCGCAGGGTGGTTATCAGCTTACCTATGCCGACAAGCCGAGCGCGTCGGAAAAAACACTTGCCGAGACAAACAGCCGACGTGGCAGTGGCCTGAACACCTGGTACTCGCTGGGTCTGCGGATTGGTAAAGACGGCACCATTCTGGACGTGCGCTACGGCGGTCCTGGCGACAAGGCGAAACTTGCACCGTCAGAAAAGCTGCTCGCCGTAAATGGAAAGGTGTTTTCTCCAGAGGCAATCCGCAGCGCCCTGCAGAAATCCAAGGGAACGACCGAGCCGCTACAGTTCGTGGTGCAACAGCAGGATCAGGTCATGACGGTCAACATCGACTACCATGACGGGGAACGCTATCCGGTGTTGACACGAGTCGACGGCACGACGGACTACCTGGACGACATCACTAAACCCCGCACGATGTCTGCGCCGATCGCAGGAAATATACCGCCATCCGCCACTGAGTAAGGTAGCCGAATCAAACAAAGGGAGACGCTGCAGCGTCTCCCTTTTGCGTGATCATTTTAGAACTGGTGCGCCCGGAAGGATTCGAACCTCCGACCTACTGGTTCGAAGCCAGTTGCTCTATCCAGCTGAGCTACGAGCGCTTGTTATACGTGGAAACCTGGATCGGCTGCACTCAATAAGATGGAGGAGGAGTGGTGCACCCGGAAGGATTCGAACCTCCGACCTATTGGTTCGTAGCCAATTGCTCTATCCAGCTGAGCTACGGGTGCACACCATTCAGCGGCGCGAATGCCGACTGCAACTTGATCAAGATACCAAGTTTAACGACAGAGAGCAAGCCCCGGAGTCGCCAAGCTTATGCTGCGGGAACCTGCTCATCCGGCACGATCGCGGTAGGTACGTTGTCCAGTTCAAGCCCGGTGCGGCGCAACAACTGGCGCACAATCTGATCGGTCAGCCGGGTTGCGTCGTATTCGATATGTACGCAGCGCGCACGCTCATCCACGCGCATTTGGCGAATGCCATACACTTCGCGCAGACTGGCGAGTGCGAGGGCGGTGGCTTCGCGCGGTGGCGCGCTGTAATGATAGGTCACATCCACGGTGGTCATAGCCGCAGCATAGCAGGCTTGCGGCGGCGAGACGCGAAACTGAGCGTAGCAAGCAGCATGCGTCACCCTACGTACCGCAGAATGTCGCCGTAACACATTCCTCGGGCCGCGCCGGCATGGCATAGCGTTCCATTCCAGGCTGGTCGTCATAGGGCTTCGCTGCCACGTGCAGCATCTCCTGAAACGGCTGAAAGTCTGCATCCTCGACTGCTGCTTCGATCATCGCCTGCACGTGGTGATTGCGTGGGATGAATGCGGGGTTCACGCGACGCATGGATTTCGCACGCTGGGCCGAGGCGGCAGGTTCTCGGGCCAACCGGTGCCGCCAGGCTTCCGCCCATGTTTCATAAGCCGACGGATTTGCAAAAAGCAGACGAATTGCAGCGTCGGCCGCTGGGTCGACCGCAGCATCGCATAACAGCCGAAACGTCCGGGTAAAGTCCGCGCCGTTAGCAGCCATACGCTCCAGCAAATCCTCCGTCAGCGCCAGATCCCCTTCCCGCTCGACCGATAATCCAAGCTTCCCCCGCATTCCCCGCAAATACGAAGCCTCATACCTCACCTCAAAACCAGACAATGCCTCGTGCGCCGACAGTAGCGCCCGCTCCTCATCACCTTCCGCCTCGGCAAAGAGCGGGAGCAGCGTCTCCGCCAGGCGAGCCAGGTTCCAATGCATCGCATGGGGTTGGTTGCGGTAGGCATAGCGGCCCAACTGATCGATGGAACTGAATACCTTGTCAGGATCGTAGGCCTCCAGGAACGCACATGGTCCATAGTCGATCGTCTCGCCAGAGATTGAGGTATTGTCGGTATTCATGACGCCGTGGATGAAGCCAAGCAGCATCCACTGTGCAACCAGATCGGCCTGCCGTGCGATGACTCCATCCAGCAGCGCACGGTATGGCCTAGGCTTGGTAGCAGCCTCTGGATAGTGCCGTGCAATTGTGTAATCTGCCAGGATGCGTACCCCCTCCACGTCACCCTGCGCCGCGAAAAATTGGAACGTCCCAACGCGCAAATGGCTCGCCGCGATCCGCGTCAGCACGGCACCGGGCTGAGCCGTCTCCCGAAACACGCGTTCGCCGGTTGTCACAGCCGCAAGCGCGCGCGTTGTCGGAACACCTAGAGCGGCCATGGCCTCACTCACCAAGTACTCCCGTAGCACCGGCCCCAGGGCCGCACGCCCATCACCCGCGCGTGAGAACGGCGTCCTGCCGGAACCCTTCAACTGGACATCGTATCGCTTGCCGTTTGGCGCGACAACCTCACCCAGCAGATTGGCACGTCCATCCCCAAGCTGCGGGACAAAGTGACCGAACTGGTGCCCGGCATACGCCTGCGCCAGCGGCTCAGAGCCATCCGCAACACGATTGCCCGCCAGCACCGCAACTCCCTCCGGGGTCCCGAGGGCATCCGCATCCAACCCCAGCGCACGACCAAGTACAACGTTCAGCATC
>CBAAAH010000009.1:0-20140 GCA_964658865.1 uncultured Granulicella sp. | reverse complement strand
CTAGGACCGGTTCTAAGTATGACGCAAGGTTCCATCGCCTGTCGTGGTGTTTTGCCCTAGGCTAATGCGTCATGACAGGCCGATAAGCCACTGAAAATACTCGACATCATCGCGTGTGAATCCTGCAGGCGACCTCCGAATCTAAAGTGTGGGGAATGTCGGGCCACTTGCGGTGTTGACTCGCAGGGTCTTACATTGGGGCCATGCCGCGACCGATTCTGTTTGCCATCGACGACGACACCAGCGTGCTTGAAGCCGTGGTGCAGGACCTGCGTCGGCAATACGGCAAAGACTACCGCATTGTGCGTGCTGCCGGCGGTCAGGCCGCCCTTGACACCGCAGTGCAGTTGCGCGAACGCGGCGAGAGTATCGCGCTGTTTCTGAGCGACCAGCGCATGCCCGGCATGACGGGCGTTGATTTTCTGACGCGTGCGATCGACCTTTTTCCCGATGCCAAGCGTGTTCTGCTGACTGCGTATGCGGACACCGAAGCGGCCATCCGCGCGATTAACAGCGCAAAGATTCACTACTACCTGAACAAACCCTGGGACCCGCCGGAAGAAAAGCTCTACCCGGTGCTGGACGATCTGCTGGGAAGCTGGCACGAGGGCTATAAGCCGCCCTACGAGGGGGTGCAGGTGGTAGGCACGCGCTGGGGTGCGCTCGACCATAGTGTGCGTGAATTTCTGACGCGCAATCACGTGGGCTATCGCTGGCTGGATCCGCAGACCCACCCCGAAGCGTTGGACCTGTTAAAGGCGCGTGGTGTGGACGACAGCAGGTTGCCGGTTGTGATGTTCAGCGACGGCACCGCCATGGCGCAGCCAACGCAGCAGGAGCTGGCCGCAAAGGTCGGGTTGAAAACAAACGTGGAGCGGGACTTCTATGACGTGGTGGTCATCGGCGCAGGACCGGCTGGTTTAGCTGCCGGTGTGTACGGCGCGTCTGAGGGGTTGCGCACGCTGATTGTGGAACCCGACGCACCGGGCGGGCAAGCCGGATCCAGTTCACGCATTGAGAATTACCTTGGCTTTCCTCAGGGTTTAAGCGGCGACGAGCTTGCGAAGCGTGGCTTCATCCAGGCGCAGCGGCTTGGCGCGGAGTTCGTGACTGAGCGTGTGACGTGCATTCGCGTGGAAAACCAGTATCGCGTGGTGGTATTGAGCGACGGCCGCGAGATTAGCTGCTCCGTCGTGCTGATCGCTACCGGTGTTGCATGGTGCAAGCTCAACGTACCGGGTGCCGACCGGCTGGTGGGCCGCGGCGTGTATTACGGCGCGGCACAGACGGAGGCGATGGCTTGCAGCGGCGAAGATGTGTTCATCGTGGGCGGCGCCAATTCCGCGGGACAGGCGGCGATGTACTTTTCGAGATATGCCCGCTCCGTCACCATGCTGGTGCGAGGTGAGTCGCTGGAGAAGAGCATGTCGAAATACCTGATTGACCAGATTGCCGCTGTGCCTAACATTACCGTTGAGACACGCACGGCGATCACACAATTCTTCGGCGAAGACCATCTCGAGTGCCTTCAGGTTGAGAGAAATGGGGCTTCCGAATCGCGCGCGGCATCGTCGGTGTTCATCTTTATCGGCGCGGCGCCGAAGACAGAATGGTTGCCGCGGGAGATTGCCCGTGACGACCGGGGCTTTTTATTGGCGGGTCCTGACCTGAAGCGCTCCGGCATCAGCGTGAACACAGGCGGGCGCGACCCGTTTTTGTTAGAGACCAGCATTCCGGGTGTGTTTGTCGCCGGCGATGTGCGCCATGGTTCCGTCAAGCGCGCGGCATCTGCCGTGGGCGAAGGTTCCATCGCAATTCAGTTCGTACACCAATACCTCGCGGAGTTTTAACCGGCCATGGCCACAACAGTCACAGGTTGCATGAGCAATCGCACCACGCGCGAACTGGAGATCGTGCAGCAGATGTGCGCGTACAAGATCTTTGAGGACGTGGACGAGCGGGAGATCTCCTGCCTCGTCGCAGAGTCGCAGGAGATCGCACACCCCGCCGGAGTGGAGTTGGCGGAAGAAAGCGGTCAGTTGCACGAATTTCTCATCCTGCTTTCGGGCAGCGTGCGCATCAGCCGGCAGGGCGGAAATTCTTCAGAAATCTTCCATAAAATAATGCCGGCGCCGGCCTTCATTGGCGAGATCAGCATGTTGGCGAATGTACCCAACAACGTGACCGTGACGACGGTGAGTCCAACGACGGTCATCGTTGTGTCTGAAGAAGGCTTTTGGCGGGTCATGGCGACTTGCCCCACGCTACGGGCTGTGATTCTGCGTGAGATGCGGTTCCGCACCCGCGGCATGCAGGCCATGAATACCCAGCAGGAAAAGTTGGCCATGCTGGGCACGATGACGGCTGGCCTGCTGCATGAGCTGAACAATCCGGGGGCAGCCGCAAAGCGCGCGGCGGCGCAGTTACGAGAAAACTTGAACAACCTGCACAAGCTGGCACGAAGCTTTTCTGAGCGTGGCCACACGGCAGAGCAGCGGGCCTGTCTGACCGAACTGCAGGAGCATGTGCTGGCCGTCAAGGGGCCGGTGTGCATGGATTCGCTGCAGCAGGCAGACGCTGAAGACGCGATGGCCGAGTGGATGGACGAACGCGGTCTGGACAATGCGTGGGCGGTGGCTCCCACGCTCGTCGCCAGCGGTTTAAGACCGAACCAGCTCTCCTGCCTGGAACAGGTTTTTGCCGGGCCAAGCCTGCAGGAGCCAATTCAGTGGCTTGAGGCGACAGCGTCCAGCATGCAGCAGGTAGCCTTGGTGGAAGAGAGCGTTTCACGCGTGCACGATCTGGCAAAGGCTGCCAAGAACTACGTGCACGAAGGCCAGGGTGGCACACAGACGGTCTATGTGAATGAAAGCCTGCACGCCACACTCGTGATTTTGAAGCACAAGATGCGTGAAAAGGGCATTCAACTGGAAAAGCAGTTCGGTGCGGGGTTGCCGCCGCTCACCTGTGTCTGTTCCGGCCTAAACCAGATTTGGACCAACCTGCTGGATAATGCGATCGACGCCGTAAGCCTGGGTGGCCACTTGCGCGTGCGTACCTGGCAAGAGACCGGCAGCGTCCTGGTCGGCATTGGCGATGACGGCCCGGGCATCTCGCCGGAAAACCAGGAGCACATCTTCGATCCGTTCTTCACCACCAAGGAGGCTGGTGTCGGCACGGGCATGGGGCTGGGGATCGTCCAACGGTTGGTGGAGCAGTACCACGGTGCGCTCACGGTACATTCTGTTCCCGGCAGCACGGAGTTCGTTGTGCGCATTCCGGTGGCATCTTCTGCCGATGCTGCAAACGGCGGGGTGTAAGGCACACTCCGTCGCACATCGCGCATCCTTTCGCAGTAGAGGCAAGCCGATGTTGAAAGCTGTATTGTGCGATCTGGATGGAACCCTGCTGGATAGCAACCATTTTCATGCGGAGGCGTGGCAGCGTACGTTTGCCGAGTTCGGCATCAAGATCAGCTTCGAGGATGCCGTCAAGCAGATCGGTAAGGGTGGCGACCAGGTCATTCCCTATTTCGTCCCATCGTCCAAGTGTGAGGAACTGGAAACGCCGATAAAAGAGTTCCGCAAAAATCTGTTTCATCGCGAGTACATGGATCGCATCGTGCCTTTCAGCGATGCGCGTCGCCTGTTGGAGCGCATGAAGCAGGAAGGTCTGCGCATCGCCGTCGCTTCTTCCTCGGACAAAGGCGATCTGGAAGCGTTCCTGATGTTGCTGAAAATTCATGACCTGGTCGAAGAGAACACCACCTCCGACGACGCGGACAAGTCCAAGCCCTCACCCGATATCTTTCAGGCGGCATTGAAGCGGCTGGGAATTGAACCGCACGAGGCGTTGGTGCTCGGCGATACGCCGTGGGACCTGGAGGCAGCGGAAAAAGCCGGGATTCCCGCCGTTGCCGTTACCTGCGGCGGGTGGACCGTGGAGCAGTTGCAGGATGCGGGCGCGATCAAGGTCTATCGGGATGCGGCAGACATCCTGCGCAACTTTGAAGGTTCACCGTTCTGCAGTTGAAGAGATCTTTTGATTCCATTGGCTTGGGTAGCAGCGAAACTCCTCTCGAACCGTCATTCCGCAATTGCGGGTAGGTTTTCGAGCTTTGCGCGTTCCGCAAGGCTGGTCTGGCCTGATGACGTGAGTTCTCCAGGCTTGCGTATGCTCGTTCGTTGGCTGCCGTAAATCCCATGTTCTCCGCTGAACAAATATGCGACGACGCAGGCGATAGCGCAGTACGATCCGGCCTCTGCGCCGAACAGTTCCATTGCCATCAGCGACGACGCGATCGGCGTATTGGCCGCGCCGGCAAAAACGGCCACAAATCCCATGCCGGCGAGCAGGGTGAAGGGCAGGGGCAACACCTGCGACAGGGCATTGCCCAGCGTCGCGCCAATAAAAAACAGGGGTGTGACCTCACCACCTTTAAAACCGGCGCCTAAGGTCACCGCGGTAAACAGCAGCTTTCCAATCCAGTCGTAGGTTGGTAGGCGGTGATCGAAGGCACCCACGATTTCAGGCACGCCAAGGCCGACAAAGCGCGTGGTTCCAAGGGCAAAAACAGCCAGTGCAACCACGGCTCCACCCACGAACGGTCGCAGCGGGGCAAAGCGGATCGCACGTTTGAACTGGCGGCCGATGACGTGGGTCATTCGCGCGAACACCATGGCTGCAAGACCGAAGACGGCACCCGCCACACACGCCAGCAGCAGGCCGCGCAGGCTCATGGCGGGTGTTTCGGTCACACGGTAGATGGTGTGGTGCACGTGCCAGGCATGCGTGGTGAAGTCGCCCAAAAATGCTGCCAGAAAGCAGGGCAGGATCGCGTCGTAGCTGACGGTGCCGACGGCCAGCACCTCCATGCCGAAGACCGCACCGGCAAGCGGCGTGCCGAACACCGAGCCGAAGCCCGCGCTGACCCCCGCCATGAGCAGGATGCGGCGTTCGATGCCCGAAAGCCGAAATGGCCTGGCAAGCTGGTCTGCAAGCGATGCCCCGGTCTGCAGCGCTGTTCCTTCGCGCCCCGCACTGCCGCCGAACAGGTGGGTTAAAAACGTGCCCAGCAGGATAAGCGGCGTCATGCGAATGGGAATGGTGCGCTGCGGGCTGTGGATCTCGTCGAGGATGAGGTTGTTGCCCGCCTCCACCGCCGTTCCCAGCTTCCAGTACATCAACCCCACCAGCAGGCCGGCCACCGGAAGCAGCGCGATAAGCCAGGGATGCGCTTCACGGAGAGTCGTGGCCAGGTTCAGCGACCAGATCAGCAGGGCGCTGGCCGAGCCGGCAACGCCGCCGACAAGCGCCGCGATGGGGGCCCAGCGCAGGACATAGCGCAGCAGGAGCAGCGTTGTATTCCAGGAAGTATCGGAGTTTAGAACGGGCAGTTTCGCGGGCATAGAACTCCTATTGTCTGCAGGAGTCATCAGCCTTGCGGCGGTTCCGGCGGAACCCCATCGCCCAGAGATGTGGCTACAGCGTACCAGAATTCAGCACGCAACGAAGCCGCAACAAGAGGTCGTTGCGGCTCCGTGTCCGTTTGTCCAGGCACTTACTGCGGCAGGTACTTGTAGACCCTGGCCGCCGTTTCATCGTCCAGGTCCGGCGTCATGCGGTGTAGCGGGTTCGATTCCATACTTCCCGACGCCGTGACGCGGCTGCTGATTTTGGGAAAATAGGTTTGCTTCGGATCGATGGTGACAAGAAACGCAGCGGGTCCGGATGCGTTGAACAGTTCAAGGAAAGCAGGGTCGGTATCGTAGCCGACATTGATGCGATGCACTGGAATCTGCCACGCCGCGAACAGGTGTTCCCACTTGGGAATGCCCAGGCCGGTGCTGGTGTCGCAGCCGACATACCGGCCATCGAAATAGTTGGCCTGCGTCATGCGGATGGACGCGTAGCCGTTGTCGTCGAAGACGAAGATCTTCAAATTGAGTTGGTTGACCGCAGCGGTGCCGAGCTCCTGGCAGTTCTGGATGAAACCACCGTCGCCCTCGCACAGGATGGTGCGCCGACCGCGGCCCGCAACCGCCGCGCCGATCGCGCCGCTAAGGCCGTAGCCCATGGAGGCGAGACCCTTATTGGTAACGACACGCTGGCCGGTTTTCTGCGTGAACGTCTGCATCATGACAGTAAAGGCGCTACCGCTGGAGCAGGGAATAACGATGTCCTCGCCGGTGGTCAGGGGGCCGAGCTTCGAAGCGAATGCGTAGGGCGAGAGATAACCCGCGCCGGTGTTGTTTACCGGCTCCACCAGCGGAATGGCATCCCGTACCGAATGCGCAAAGCCGATCCATTCGGCAGTGTCTGCGGTGGGTTGCTCCGCGAGAAACTTGAGCACGACGTTTGCATCGCCGCACACCGGCAGGTCCACGCGCGGGTGGCCCTTTTCCAGCTCCTTGCGGTCGCAGTCGACCTGGATCACCTGGGCGATGGGCGCAAAGTTTTGCCAGTTGAAGCCGGTCTGCTGCATGCTCAGGCGCGTCCCCAGCGCAAGCACTAGATCCGCCTGCTGCAGCAGGATATTGCTGTATCGCTGACCCCAGGTGTTCGGCCGTCCGAAGTACATGGGATGATCGCTGCCCAGCCGATCCATCGCGTTCCACGTCAGGAACACGGGAACGCCGAGCGCCGTGAGCTTGTTGTCGAGCGCCGTGGCAACGTCGCGATCGATGCCCGCACCCAGCAGCAGGGCTGGCCGCTTCGCCTCGTGCAGCTTCGTCGCAATCGTGTCGAGCGTGGTCTGCGGAATGGGTTCGAAGCGCGCCGCGGCCGAGGGAATCGGCAGGTCGAGCGTGGTTTCGTCGACACGTGTTCCCTGGACGTCGAGCGGGATTTCGATGAAGATGGGTCCCTTGCGACCGGTGCGGCCGGTGTAGGTCATTTCCGCAAACTCTGCGCGATCGACGACTTTTTCCATCAGGATCGACTTTTCTGTGATGGGTCGAGCGATGTCGACGCCGTCGATCTCCTGAATGCCGCGCTGGCGGACTTCACCGCGCGCGAGATCGGCGGTCTTGACCTGGCCGCCCAGTACCAGCAATTCCCGGCTTTCAAGCCAGGCGCCGCCGAGCGCCGTCACAATGTTGGTCAGGCCGGGGCCGGCGGTTACCATGGCGAATGCCTTGCTGCCCAGGTGCACCTCGTTGAAGTACTCCGCCGCGATGCCGGCCGCGACTTCATGCACGACCGGGATGCACGTCATGGTGTGGCTGCAGCTTTCCAGCAGGTGCATGATGTTGCCGCCCGCGACGAAAAAGCAATGGGTGTAGCCGAGTTCCGCTAGCCAGCGGGCAAGCACATCGGAGTATTTCCGGGTGGTCGGGGTGTCGCTCATGCAAGGGTCTCCATCATGCGCTCGATGCTCTGGCGCACGGTCTTCAGGGTGTCGCCGGTGCGTGGCTCGCGGCTCAGGATAACGTTGCCATCAGGCGCGATTAGGATCAGCGCGTAGAAGTCTTTTCCGTGCTTTTTGTCGCTGGCGAAGCGTTCCAGCACATCGTCGATGCTCAGCTTGTTCAGTTCCCCGCGCACGGTCGGGTCGGTCCCGATCATCTGAAGCAGGTGGTCGCGCAAGAGCGCCACGCGGGGCACACCGCTGTAATCCACGCCCTTGAGCTGCTGGTACTCGATGGCGCACAGGATGCCGATGCCCACGCCAATGCCGTGCGCGATGGCAAAGTGCGATGCGCCTTCCATGGCGTGGCCGAAGGTATGGCCGAAGTTCAGCAGCAGACGCTCGCCGTTGTCGAACTCGTCAATCTCGATGAACCACTGCTTGCTGCGCAGGCTGTTGATGATCAGCGCTTCCAGCCGGTCCGACGGCATGTCGATGGCAGGTTCACAGGCGAGGTGCGCGGCAAAGGATTCTTCGCCGCGGCAGAAGCAGATTTTTACCGCTTCGATCAGGCCGCTTGCCTGCTGGTCGGGCGGCAGTGTCTGGATGAATTCGGGATCGACGAGCACCTGCTGGGGCGGATGGAACGTGCCGACGAGATTCTTGTACGGCCCTACGTTGATCGACGATTTGCCGCCGATGCACGAGTCCACCATCGCAAGCACGGTTGTCGGCACGTACGTCCAGTCCAGGCCGCGCATGTAGACCGAGGCGATGAACGCCGACAAGTCCTGCGGAATGCCGCCGCCCACTGCGACCAGGTGCGTCTTGCGATTGGCGCCGGCCTTGCGCAACTGCTCGATCACCTGCGGCGAGGCTTCGAGCGACTTGTTCGGCTCGATGGCTTCCATGAAGATGGCTAGCGTGCCCTCGGCCTCGAAGCGCGATCGAAAGAACTCGTCTGCGATGACGGAGCTGCCGGCGAAGTCGCGCAGCCAGCCGCTTGCCGCACCGTTCTGTACGGTGACTTTGTACGCTCCGGTCGAGCTTTGAATGTCAAACGATGCGGACATGGCTGAACCCCAGGTCGGCAGTCAAAAACTGCCCGGTAAGGCCGGTATTTTCCGGCGAGCAAAGGTACAGCACGGCGGAGCTGACGTCGGCCAGCGACGACAGCCGGTTGAAGAGGGTGCTGCGTTCAATCGCTTCAATCTGGGCAGTGGCCAGGTTCTTGCGGGTCATGGGTGTTTCCAGCGCGCCGGGCAACACCGCGTTTACCAGGTGTCCGTGCGCTGCCAAGTCGGCCGCTGCAGAGAGCACAAGTCCCTGCAGCGCCGCCTTCGTCATGCAATAAGTCAGCTTGTTCTGCCGGGCAAGGTTCTGCCAGATGGAGCTGATGATGCACAGCTTCGCCGGCGCACGCAACTTGCCCAGCTTGAGCAGTGCCTGCAGGGTCTGCAGGATATACACGCAGTTCGCCTGGTAGATTTCAAGGTGCTTCGCCGTGTCGACGGTCTCGATACTATCGTTCAGGTTCGCGCCCTGCGACCAACAGACGGCGTCGAACGGCTCGAGAGCGGTGAAGGCCGCATCCGCCGAAGAGGCTGGGTCATAGGCAAGAAAATCCACGCCTGCAGGCAAGGCTGCTGGTTGCCGCCGCGCCACGCCCGTTACCTGCCAGCCGCGCTTCACTGCGTGCTCCACGATGGCGGCCCCGATGGCACCACTCGCGCCGAAAACCAGAAGTCGATAGCTGTTCATACGTCGGTTGCGCGGCGGGCGATCACGGTCGGCAGAGCCGTTCCGGAGCAGGCCCGGTGCAATGTTCTCCTCGTGCGAGTGTTTACGGCGATTTGCTGCTGCAGGACTGCCTCATGGTAACAGCGCCGTCGACGATTACGCTCACTCACACAATCGTGCAGGGTGCAGCAGATTGATCGGGCCAACGGCCTGCGGTTCAGGAAGCCATGCGCTGTTCGGCCATGGGCATGCTCGGCAGGTTGCGCAACTCCGGCGCAAACGAAGGCACGGAGACGACCTGTTTCTTGGGGCCACGCTTGCGCGCCACCAGAATGCGCACCCGCTCCAGCAGTTCCACTGGGCTGCTCGCGCCCTTGGGCAAGAATGCATCGGCAACGCTGCCGCGCTCAAACGCCGTGACCGTGCCCGACACAATGAGCGTGGGAATGCCGGGACGCATCATGCGTGCGCGCCGCACCAGTTCCGCGCCGTCCATTTGCGGCATCACCAGGTCGCTCAGCAGCAGGTCCACGGCACCGGGCACGGTCGTCTCCAACCAATCCAGCGCGGCCTGCGACGATGTCATCGCCACCACGCGGTAACCCTTGATTTCCAGCAGAAAGCTGCGAACGGCGAGGGTCTGCTCGTTATCATCCACACACAAAATTACTTTTCTCGGACGCATGGTTCGTTCTGTTCTTTTCTGCAGAGGCCTGTTCAGGCGCAGGTCTGCGGCTGCACGGCGAGCGTGCGTTCGTGGCCAGCCGGCCATTCAGGCGCGGCAAAATTGAGCGAGCAACCGCGTTCCGCCGAAAGACCGGCGGTGCGGAAAGCGGAAGAACTTTGGGTGCAGTCGGTGCCCGTGATGCAGGGCGTTTGCGCCGGCGTGTTCCTTAGCGCTCTCTCAACCTATGTGCTGGCATCTCGCCTGACAACCGCGAAGTTTAGGCGAAAACGTGGATCATTTTCTGCTTGCAGTTCTTAGTCGGCTCTAATCTTCTTTTCTTTGAGTTACTTAACCTCTGCAAGCCGTGTGGAAAGCAGTTGGATCACTGAAGAATAAAGCGTCCCCTTGCCACAGGAATGGTGCGGCCTCCCACCTCGACTTCGCGCACGTCTTCGCCCTCGAGTCGTGCCGAAACGGTAATTCGGCTCGGTCGCAGCATCTCCACACCCTGCATAAAAGTGATCTTGGCACCGGAGGTAACGGCGCCATGCCGTACCAGGTAGCAGATGGCGCATCCTGCCGCGGATCCTGTCGCGGGATCTTCCCCTGCGTAAAAGCGCATGCGGGTGCGCCAATGCACCTCATCGATTCCTGCGCTGCCCGTCGGCGCGATGCAGTAGGCCATGGTGCTGCCGGTGCCCGCAAGCGCACGAGTGACAGCCGCCGCGTCCACCCGCAGCCGCTCCAGCGTGTCCACGTCCCGCAGTGGAACGATGGCAAATGGCAGGCCGGTGCTGACGACCTGCGGCCGCAGCGTGGGGTGGAGATCGGTTTCAGCAAGGTCCAACGCCGCGACGAGGGGACCGCTTTCCAGCGGCGCGCCGAATACCGGGTCAAGCTGCCGCATCGTGCCGTACACACCGCGTTCGCCGGGCTTATCCGCGGCAAACCGCACGACGATGGTGCCGACATTAAGCCGCAGTTTCACTGTTTCCGCACCGGCATGTTCCGGTACGTTCATGCGCAGCCAACTCGCGGTGCCCAGCGTCGGATGGCCGGCAAAGGGCAGCTCTTCCTCCGGTGTAAAAATGCGCACACGCACACCGTGTTCGCGCTCTTCCGCGGGGCCACTCGGCAGGATGAACGTGGTCTCGCTGAGGTTCGTTTCCCGCGCCAGCGCTTGCATCTGTTCGTCCGTCAGGCCGCGCGCATCGGCAAAGATGGCGAGCATGTTGCCTTCAAGGGTGGCCTCCGCAAAAACATCGACCTGGGCCCACTGCAATTCCATTCCGTTTGACATGGCGTTACTCCGCCGCTATTGTTGCAGGTGATGAGGCACCTCGCGATCCCCGCCGCCCTTTGCTGCCGCTGCTGTTGCCGCGGTACGGCAGGGTAGTCGGTTCGCGCGAACACAAACGGTTCGATTGCGCATCCTGACCCACCCGCCACAACGGCCCGGTGGGTCAAACTATTTGCACACACCAAACGCAGTACCGAGGATTTCGATGTCTCTCCGCATCAACGACATTGCCCCCGATTTCACGGCACAGACCACGCAGGGAACCATCCACTTCCATGAGTGGATCGGCGATAGCTGGGCAGTGCTCTTCAGTCACCCCAAGGACTTTACGCCCGTCTGCACGACCGAGCTCGGATCGGTCGCGGCGCTGCAGCAGGACTTCGCGGCGCGCGGTGTCAAGGTCATCGGCCTGAGCTGCGACGCGGTAGAAAACCACGGCAAGTGGGCGCAGGACATTGAAGACGTGGGCGGCGCGAAGGTGAACTACCCCATGATCGGCGACACCGACCTGAACGTCGCCAAGCTGTACGACATGCTGCCCGCCGACGCCGGCGATACCAGCGAGGGCCGCACACCCGCGAACAATGCGCCTGTGCGCACCGTGTTTGTCATCGGGCCCGATAAGCGCATCAAACTGAACATGGCGTACCCGATGACGACGGGTCGCAACTTCGCCGAAATTCTGCGCGTGCTGGACAGCATGCAGCTTACGGCGAAGCATAAGGTGGCGACGCCGGCCAACTGGAAACAGGGCGATGACATCATTCTGACAGCGGGCGTGACGCCGGAAGAAGCAGACAAAAACTTCCCCGGCTACAAGACCGTAAAGCCTTACCTGCGCACGGCAGCGCAGCCGCAATAAAAAGATCGCTTGTCCTTTGAAGGGCGGGCAACAAGATGCACCGGTGGCGAAGTGGCTAACGCGTTGGTCTGCAAAACCAATATTCGTGGGTTCGATCCCCACCCGGTGCTCCAAATCTGAAAGCAACAAAAGCGTCTTCCCAACGAGGGAAGGCGCTTTCAACTGCGGAGAGGAAGACGAAGCAATGGGCATGGAGACAAGTGCGGACGATGCGATGCTTATCCTGAACGGCTGGCGGGCAGATCGAGTGCATCTGAAAGCGCTGTTTTTCTCTCCTGACCTCCGTTGTTGCGCGACAGTGCATGGTTTTCTTCACGCAAGCGTCGACGACAACCTCTTTATTCATCCTTCAGAGAGCGTCTCAGCTTCGACAGAAGTTTCCGCGTTGGTTTTTCGCCTGGATGCGGTGCAACGCTACGACTTTGCCGCCGCGGATGTCGTCGAAAGTGCAACGGGTCTTACGCCGGGCCAGCTTGCGAAACCTCACGGTGAAACCATGCTGACGATCAACTTCAAAGACGGCTCAAACATCCACCTGAGCAATCTTCCGGGAAATGAATCGTAGCTCGCTCTCTTACGCTACGCCTCCACCAATCCATACCGTCGCTGCCAGGTTTCCTTAAGTTGCGTGCGTACGCACACCCGCTCCGCTTCGGTTACGTCGGTCAGCCTGTTGTTCGCCAGATTCCGCGCCTCGGATTTGGCGATTTCCAGCATGCGCCGGTCGCGCAACAGACTGGCCACGCGCAGGTCGGGCGTGCCTGCCTGCTTGGTGCCAAAGAACTCGCCGGGCCCACGTTGCTCCAGATCGAGCTCCGCCAGTTCGAAGCCGTTCTGCGTGCGTACCATCGCATCCAGCCGTAGCTCGGCCTCGGGCGAAACGCGCCTGCCTGTCATCAGGATGCAGTAGCTCTTCGCCGCGCCACGGCCCACGCGACCGCGTAACTGGTGCATCTGGGCCATGCCGAAACGCTCGGCGTTTTCAATGACCATGACGCTCGCGTTCGGTACATCGACGCCGACCTCGATGACGGTGGTCGAGAGCAGCACGTCGATCTCGCCACTTTGAAATTGCCGCATGGTCGATTCCTTCTCGTCCGCCGATAGCCGTCCGTGCAGCAGGCCCAGCCGCAGGTCGCCCAGCGCTCCGTGGCGTAGCTCCTCGAACATTTCCACAGCGGAGCGCAGGTGCGATTCTTCGCCACCGAACAGTGCGGCGGTCTTCTTTGCAGCCGCCTTCCGCGCACCTTTTTTTGCGGCTTTCTTCGGCGCATCGCTTTGGCCGGCAGCGCCGATTCGCTTTGCAGCAACGGCAATACCGCCGCGTGTGCCTGCGTGTTTCGCGGGTTCCGGTTCCGCCGGTGCTGCATCTTCGGGAAAATCCAGCTCTGGCTGGTCGTCCTTGTTGCCCTCGATCAGCGGATAAACGATGTAGGCCTGGTGGCCTTTGGCGACCTGCTTGCGCACGAATTGCCACACCTCGTCGGCGCGCTCTATGCCGGTGCGCCGCGTGACAATGGGCGTTCGGCCCGGTGGCAACTCGTCAATGACGCTCACTTCGAGATCGCCGTACACCGTGAGTGCGAGCGTGCGCGGAATCGGCGTTGCCGTCATGACCAGCACATCGGGGTCGCCCGAGCCGGGTTTTTTCATCAGCGTAAATCGCTGCCGCACGCCGAAGCGGTGCTGCTCGTCGACGATGACCAGGCCAAGGTTGGCGAAGTCGACCTTCTCCTGAATCAGCGCCTGCGTTCCCACAATGAGCTCAGCTTCGCCGCTGGCAATGCGCCGCCGCGCCCGCCGTTTTTCCGCGGTGTCCAGCGATCCGGTCAGCAGCGTGACCTGGTACTTGCGCGAGGTCCGCTCCAGCAGCTTGCGCGCGCCCAGGTAATGTTGCGTTGCCAGGATTTCTGTGGGCGCCATCAGTACGGCCTGGTAGCCGTTTTCGATCGCAATGAGCGCCGCCTCGATCGCCACGATGGTCTTGCCGCTGCCCACGTCTCCCTGCAGCAGGCGGCGCATGGGGTTGGGCTTGCGCATGTCTTCCACAATCTCGCCCAGCACGCGTTTTTGCGCGGCCGTGGGCCGAAAGGGAAGTACGGATTTGATTGCGGCGCGCACGTTGTCGTCGGTGGTAAAGGCAACGCCTTCGCGGTCGCGCAGCCGTTTGCGCTTTAATTCCAAGCCTAGCTCCAGGTAGAACAATTCTTCGAACACAAGCCGCTGCTGCGCCGCCGTACGAAACCCCTGCAGGTCCACCACCGATGCGGCTTCCAGTGGGAAATGTGCCTCTTTGAGCGACTGCAGGCGTCCCGGCAAGCCCAGCCGTCGCAGCATTGCCGCGGGCAGAACCTCCGTCACCGGACCGGCCTTTTCCAGATCTTCGAATACCTCCCAAAGCACGCGACGTACCCACTTGGACCCGAGCTTCGCTCCCCATGGCGTGGTGCCGCCCAGTGACTCGTACACGGGCACGATGCGGCCGATCTCCAGCAGTGTGACGGGGTCCGCGTCGCTGGTGATCGCCGGCAGCATCTCAAACTGCGGCTGCACCATTTTGAAGCGACCGGGAGTGGACCGCGGCGGCTCGACCTTGCCGTAGAGCGCCACCATTTCGCCCAGCTTGAATTTGTCTTTCAGGTAGGTGCCGCCAAACCACATGGCCTTGAGCGTCTGCAGGCCGTGGCCGACGGTGAGTTCAAACAGCGGCTTGCCACGCGTGTTCAGCACGGTCGATCCGCGCACCTCTGCGATGACGCTGGCCATCTCACCCGGCCGCAGCTCATGCAGCGCCTTGGGATGTTTGCGGTCTTCGTAGCGAAACGGCAGGTGGTAGAGCAGGTCTTCCACCGTGCATACGCCGCGTTTTGCCAGCGCTTCTGCGTTGCGCGGACCGACGCCCCGAAGGAGCTGCACAGGCGTGGAAAGCTGAAGCATGCACTGCGAGCATAGCAGGAGAGGCGAACGTTAGGCGTATGCAACGCAGGCGTTGGAGTACGCTGTTCGAACCGGTCACCCAAGCGCCACTGCTAGACTCAAGCTACCGCGCAAACGCCGCGACACCCAGGAGTTTTCGTAACCCGCATGCCCACTGTCGACCTCCAGAACGTCCGTAAGGTGTACGACCAGAAAGTTGCCGTCGAGGGTCTGACGTTACGCATTGAACCCGGCCAGATGTTTGGTCTGCTGGGGCCGAACGGCTCCGGCAAGACGTCGTCCATCCGCATGATGATCGGCATTACCGTGCCCGATTCTGGCGAGGTGCGGCTGTTCGGCCAGCCATTTCAGCGCGACAACCTGAAGCGCGTTGGCTACCTGCCGGAAGAACGCGGCCTGTACAAGAAGATGATCGTGCTGAAGCAGCTTGTTTTCATGGGTCAACTGCACGGCTTATCTGCCGTCGAGGCCGACCGCCGCGCACGCCGCTGGGCCGATCGCCTGCAGATCACCGAGGCGCTGCCCAAGAAGACGGAAGAACTGTCGAAGGGCATGCAGCAGAAGATCCAGTTCATTGCATCGCTCATGCACGACCCCGATCTCATCATCCTGGACGAGCCGTTCAGCGGCCTCGACCCGGTGAATGCGTCGCTATTGCAGGACACCATGATCGAGCTGCGCAACGAGGGCAAGGCCATCCTGTTCAGCACCCACCGCATGGATCAGGTAGAACGCATGTGCGATTCCATAACGCTCATTCATCGCGGACGCGTGGTGCTGGAAGGCACCATGCGCGCGGTGAAAAGCCGTTATCCGCGCAACCGTGTGACCGTGCTGTACAGCGGCGACAACCGCTTTCTGCAGAACGCCGAAATCGCGGAAGTGAAGGAGTTTGCCGGTGGTGCGGAGATTATTCTGCGCGGCGATACTCCGAATGCGCAGCCCTTATTGGCGGACGCGGTTGCGCATGGCACACGCATTGAAAAGTTTGAAGTGAAGGAACCGACGCTGGAAGAGATTTTCATTGCTTCCGTCGGTGGCCGTGTCGATGCATAAGTCAGGCGTCGTAAGTGGTCATACATTCGCTGCGCAAAGGAGCAACTGCGATGCATAACATCGCCCGCATTGCTTTCGTCATACAAAGGGGTAAGTGCGATGCATAACATCTGGCTGATTGCCAAGCGGGAGTACACCGAGCGTGTGCGCACGCGCGGCTTCATGATCGCGACCATCCTGATTCCTCTGCTGATGAGCGCGGGCATCGCCGGAACAATCCTGATTGCAAAGCACAGCAAGTCCAACTCGCATATCGCTGTCGTATCCAACGACATGAAGCTCGCGACCGACATTCAGGATGAGCTGGAGCATGGCAACGAGAGCGAGATGCAGGTCGACGTCGTTTCGCCTCCAAGCGGCAGAACGCGCGCCAACCTGGATGCCGCAATCAATTCGAAAGACCTGGACGGTTATTTGTGGATCAACCCTCCAAAGTCCGCAAACGGCCGACCGCAGCTTCAGTATAAGCAGGGCGCCTCCGCCGACCTGGCGACGCGCAGCACCATCAGCAACGGCATTCGCAATGTCCTGACGCGCGAAAATCTAGCGCACCAGGGGCTGAACGCCGAGCAGGTTTCGGAAGCGATGAAGCCGGTCGACATGGATACGGACACGGGCGCAAAAGACAGCACCGCCGCTAACTTTGCCGCGGCATACGTCACATTCTTTCTCATGTACATGGTCATCATGCTGTATGGCATGAACGTGGCACGGTCGATTATTGAAGAGAAGACCTCGCGCGTGTTTGAAGTCATGCTGGCGACAGTGAAACCGGTAGAAATGATGGCGGGCAAGGTACTTGGCGTGGGCTCCGTCGGCCTGACGCAGGTGGGTATCTGGATGTTTGCCGCCGTGCTGCTGACGCATACCGGCATCATCGCGCATGCCTTAGGCCGCGACGGTTACTCCATCGCCTTTACGGCAGCGCAGGTCGTGTACTTTATCGTCTTCTTTCTGCTCGGTTACTTGTTATATTCTGCGATGGCCGCGGCGCTTGGTGCGATGACGAACTCCGAGCAAGAGCTGCAGCAACTTAACATGTTCCTGGTCTTGCCCCTGGCCGCTTGCATGGTCATGTTGCCGCTGATCCTGAACTCGCCGGGTAGCTTGGCCGCACGCATGATATCGATGGTGCCATTTTTTGCGCCGCTGCTCATGTACATGCGCATCTCGGTGTCGCCGGTGCCATGGTATGAAATCGCCGGCTCCATTGCGATTATGATGGTGACGATCTACGCGATCCTGTATGTGACCAGCCGCATCTACCGCGTGGGCATTCTGATGTATGGCAAAAAGCCGAATCTGCCGGAAATTCTGCGTTGGGTGAAGTACAGCTAATGGGCGCCGCAATGGATCTGATCGCAACTCCCGGCGCGCAGGAGTTTTACCTGCTCGCGGTAAAGCACCACACGCTCATTCCGGTATATCGTACGGTCACGGCCGACCTGGAAACGCCGGTCTCCGCTTTTTTGCGCATCGCGTCGAAAGAGCCGGAAGCGTTTCTGCTGGAATCGGTGGAAGGTGGCGAACGTGTAGGACGTTATACCTTCATCGGCATTCGGCCATACCGCAAACTCGTAAGTCGCGGTAGTACCATTACGGCGAGCGAGGGTAAGTCGTCACGCACGTATGAAGGCGATATCTTCCATGAATTAAACATTGCGCTCAGTGAGCATCTCCCCGCGAAGCTGCCGGGCTTGCCGCCCTTTACCGCGGGTGCCGTCGGGTTCTTTGCGTACGACGTGGTGCGCCAGATCGAGCGCTTGCCTGAAACGGCGATCGACGAACTCGGCGTACCCGATGCATGCCTCATGTTCTTCGATGAGGTGCTTGCCTTCGATCACGTGAAAAAGGAAATCTTCCTCATCGTGACGGCGGACCTGAAGCGCCAGCCAGACGCCGACGCGGCCTATGCCGATGCCGTGGCGCGGCTGGATCGCCTGGAACAGCAGCTTGCCTCACCTTTGCCGGCGCGCGTAAAGCGTGACGCGCTTGGACCGCTGCAGCTTTCGCCGCGCACGCCGAAGCCGGTTTACATGCGGGCGGTCGACCGGATCAAGCAGTACATCACTGCCGGCGATATCTTCCAATGCGTGCTGTCGCAGCGATTCGATTGTGAGCCGGGTGTCGATGCATTCGATATTTATCGTGCACTGCGTATCGTCAATCCGTCGCCGTACATGTACTTCCTGCGGTTTCCCATGAACGCACCCGGTGTAGAAGTCGCCACCTCCGCGCACATCGTCGGGTCGTCGCCCGAGTTGTTGGTGCGCGTCCACGGCAGCCGCATCGAATACCACCCGATTGCCGGCACGCGGCCACGCGGCGACGATGAGGCCAGCGATCAACAGCTTGAAGAAGACCTGCTGCGCGACGACAAGGAAACGTCGGAGCACGTGATGCTGGTCGACCTCGGCCGCAACGATCTTGGCCGCGTGAGCGACTTCGGCAGCGTCCAGGTGAAAAAACTCATGTTCGTCGAGCGTTACTCCCACGTCATGCACCTGGTCAGCGCGCTCGAAGGCACACTGCGCCAAGGCATGAGCGGCGTGGATGCGTTTCGTTCCTGTTTTCCGGCAGGCACGCTCTCCGGCGCTCCAAAAATCCGTGCGATGGAGATCATCGAAGAGCTGGAGCCGATACGCCGTGGCGTCTACGGCGGATCCGTGTTCTATGCGGATTTCTCCGGCAATCTCGATAGCTGCATCGCCATCCGGACCCTTTTCATGCAGGGCGACAAGGGTTACATCCAGGCCGGCGGCGGCGTCGTCGCAGATTCCGTGGCGCAGACCGAATTCGACGAGACCGTCAATAAGAGCAAGGCCGTCGTTCGCGCGATCGAACGCGCACGCGGCGCACAGCGATGATCGCATCGCAATAAGAAAGAAGCAGACTATGCCTGAGCAGACCCACGATACCTTTGCGCTGGGCGCAATGAACAAGGCTGACGGTTACAAGCTGTTGTCTTCCCTCGTGATGCCGCGTCCCATTGCGTGGGTCGTGACGCAGAGCGTGGAAGGTAAACGGAATGCCGCGCCCTATTCCTTCTTCAACCTGCTCTCCACCGACCCAGCGCTGCTGGCGATCGGCTTCAGTGCGGCTTCAGACCGCAACAGCAAGGACACGCTGGCAAACATTCGTGCCACCGGCGAACTGGTGGTGCACCTGGTCTCCGAAGATCTGGCCGAGGCGATGAATACGACCGCCATCGACGCGCCGCGCGGTGTGGATGAAACAGCCCTTGCCGGCCTGGAGTTGGTCGCCAGTGTGCAGGTCGCACCACCGCGCATCGCCCGTTCCCCCGCCGCGCTGGAATGCCGCCTGCACCAGGAAATCGATCCCGGCCAGGGCAATACCATCGTGCTGGCTTCCATCCTGCAGGCGCATGTGGCGCGGAATGTGTTTGAGGATCGATCCCGTCTACACATCGACACCGCAAGGCTCGCGCTGATCGGCCGCATGACCGGCGGCGAGGGTGGGTATTGCCGCACACGCGATACGTTCTCCTTGGCGCGCCCCAAATGGGCGGACAAAGAGAAGAACTAGCGCCGCGAGAGCCGCAATGTCATGCCCAAAGTGATGCCGCTGTTGTTGTGCAGAGACGAGATTGCAAGCTTCACCGGTGCGGGATCGCCAGGGATCATCTGCAGGCCGATGCGCGACGACAGCCGGTAGCAGATGGCAAAGTCACTGATGCTGGCGTCATCCGTGTTGAAGCGGTGGCCCGCACGTCGTCGCACGGTGCCGATCACCGGCAGTGCGTCCAGACTTTCCATGAGGCTTGGCGTGTTGGACAGTGTTGTGAACCGCGAAGTCGTCGCGGTGTACAGGCCGGTCACCATGGAACGCAGGCTTTGCCGCGCAGGTTGCAGCACCGGAGCCATGCGCACCGGATAGCTGATCGACATGGCCGCCAACACCGGTTCCGCCGGTTCCGCGTCACGTGAATCGCTGGCACGCAGACGTCCGCCGCTGGTGGCACAGAGCAGAAGTACGAAAAGCGCCAGCGAGCGGGTAGTCATAGTGTCCCTATCGGCGACATCGCCGTTTTCATCTGCGTTTATCCTCGCCGGGCAGACTGGTCGAGACACTCCCCTGAATAGCGGTTTGGTATGGCGCGGCGGTAGCAGGGAAGTGCACCGGTTCGATCCACGGCATAGACTGAAAAGGAGGCAGCCCATGGTCTTCGTTCTGGACAACTACGATTCCTTCACCTACAACCTTGTGCAG
>CBAAAH010000008.1:0-21322 GCA_964658865.1 uncultured Granulicella sp. | reverse complement strand
CCGGGGTCCTGCTCAAAAAGTCGAATGCGGAAAACGCCGGATGGATGGCCATTACCGCCGCCTGGGCGTTTGCCGTGCTCAGCGGCATCTTCGTCGCCCAGCTCTTCGGCTCCAACGACGCGCATCTCAACCCGGCGTTTACCCTCGCGTTCGCCATCAAGGCGCAGGATTACAGCAAGGTGCTCCCGTTTGCAGCGGTGCAGGTGGCCGGTGCCTTTTGCGGTGCAGTGGCAACGTGGCTCCTGTTCTACCCGCACTGGCGTGAAACGGTCGACCCCGCCGCAAAACTTGGCGTGTTCGCCACGTCGCCGGCGATCCGCAGCTTCGGCTGGAATCTGTTCAGCGAATTTCTCGCCACGTTTGTTCTGATTCTGGTCGCTGGCGGCATGAGCTCAAAACTTGTGCTGACGACGGGAGCCGCCGCCGGCCTGAGCCCCTTGCTGGTCAGTTGCCTGATCTGGGGCATTGGACTGTCGCTCGGCGGCACGACGGGGTACGCGGTCAACCCTGCGCGCGACCTCGGTCCGCGTCTCGCGCACTTTCTCTTGCCCATCGCCGGCAAGGGAGGCAGCGACTGGGCCTACGCCTGGATTCCGGTCGCAGGCCCCATGCTGGGCGCAGCCGCTGCGGGCTGGGTATTGTTTCTACTGCACGCGTAAAGCAGAAACAACGTCGCATAAAGAAGTTGGAGGAGGAAAGTTTAAACAGCAGCGATGCTGCCGCTTTCTTTCTTTTAGATGGATTTGGCCAATGCCGCTTCCACCGCCGACACGATTTCCGGAGCTTCCGGCAGAGTGTCCGGCGAGAACCGTGCGACAATTTCGCCGTCTCGGCCAACCAGAAATTTTTCGAAGTTCCACAGTACTTCCGGCTCGTCGTTTGGCCGCACGCCGAAGTCGATCAGGTGCTTGCGCAGAACAGCCTTGCCCTCGCCGGTCGACCTAGGCTTGCGGTCAATCAGTTCGGCGTACAGCGGGTGCTTGTCCGCGCCGGTGACCTGGGTTTTGGAAAACATGGGAAAGCTGGTGCCGAAGTTGCCGGTGCAGAACTGCTGAATATCCGCATCGCTGCCCGGCTCCTGGCCAGCGAAGTCGTTTGCCGGAAATCCGAGCACGTCAAATCCCTGTGCGGTAAAGCGCTTCTGTAGCGATTCCAGGCCGTCGTACTGGGGCGTCAATCCACATTGCGAAGCAACATTGACGACCAGCAGAACGCGGCCGCGAAACTCACCCATGCTGCCGACGCTGCCGTCGATGCGAGTAAGGGGAATGGTATACAGGTCGAAAGCCATGGCAGCAGTTTAGCCGACATGCTCCACGGAGCTTTAGGAATGCTGGTAGCGGCGCGAAAAATTCGCACCTTTCGCGCCGCTACCGTTTAGAGCGCCAGAGCGACTTTGCGGCGCTTCTTCTTGTACGCTGCCAAATCATCCTGCCAGGATCCAAGTGCCGCAGCCAGCGGCGACTCTTCGCCCAAGGGAACACTGCGTTGCAATCGCGCTACCTGTGCACCGAAGCTGCTAGGCTTGCCGCCTGTGCCTTCCGCCGCAGCGACCGCGTCTGCCGTCGCTGCGGCGGTGGCTTCCGTGTCGGTCGAGACGATACGCTCATCGACCCAGCCTTCTGGCCGCAATGAACGGGGTAGTTCGTGATCGGCAAACTCGATGCCGCTTGCCGCAAGCGACTTGGCCGTCGTGACCAGGCCTTCCCGCTTCAACGACAGCTTGCGAATGGCGGCGTCGCGCAGCACATCGGTGGCAAACGTTTCATGCTTGACCAGGTGAATCATTTTGCGGTCGTAAAGATCGATTTCGCGGTGAACATCGCGGAGAAAGTATTTGTCTTGCACAACAGTGCGCATCGTGAAAGATGCTCCTGGGCCGGTGGGCCGAATCACAGTCCGTTACGGGGTAGGGGTAGAAGAGGCATCGCAACGCCTAAAATGCGGTACGAGTTCGTACTGAGTCGATGACAATTGGATGCAAAAACTGGCCGAGTGACACTACCTGATGCAACGGAAACTTCCAGCGCAACGAAGAAAGCCAGAGGACGATCGCGCCCTTTGCTCTAGTCTACGCCTCGCGGCGGTGCACCGCCTGCAGACGTGGCGTCGATCCCGTTCCACACGCCCATTCCACCGATCGTTCGTCCTCCGAATGATCCTAGGCGCGGAGATAAGTAAAAGTGGAGGATCCGAAGGTGCATGGCGCAATCGGATCCTCCACCTCTCTGCTCTAGCCATGGGGACGACTCCCCAGAAGCAAGGTTAGACTGCCTGGACGTTCTCTGCCTGCCAGCCCTTGGGGCCCTTGACGACGTTGAACTGGACGCGCTGGCCTTCCTGGAGCGAACGGAAGCCCTGTGCCTGGATGGCGGTGTGATGGACGAAGACGTCTTCGCCGTTATCGCGCGAGAGAAAGCCAAACCCCTTGGCATCGTTGAACCACTTCACTGTACCCTGTTCCATCGCTGATCCCTGTCCTTCGTGCAAGCGTTAAGGTTGTCGCTGAAATCAATACGGCCTGTGCAAGTGCGTATGGGCAGGGCGAGCAAAGTACCAAGACTGATTCGAACGATTGCGCAAAGGGTACCACGATTTTCTGCCGTTTCGCTAACGAATCTTTCAGGCATTCGTCTAAGGCAGCACGCCGTTTCAGCGTCACAGAACGGGTGGACTCTGAACGGTATCCACGAGCGCTTCCTCCAGTGCTTTTACCCGTTTCGACAGGTCGCGTACTGCTTCTCGAAGCTGGTCCAGATCGTCGGTGCGTTCCATTTTCAATGGTTCCGCTCGCGGCCTCTCGAGCTCCGCCGGCGCAGACGCTGCATCCGGTTCGCCGCACAGCAGATGCATGTAGCGCTGCTCGCGCGATCCAGGTTGCCGCGACAGTGCCATGACCAAGGCTTCGCGCCGGGCGGCACCATCACTCACGGCGGGTTCGGCCATGCGATTCAGCGCGGACAGTACCGCCGGTACATCGTCAAAGGCGAATAGCCGTTCGGCCCGGCCGCGCAGCTCACCCGGCGTCTGCGGGCCACGCAAGAGCAACAGGCAAAGCAGGGCAGCCTCGTCGCGTCGCAGAGAAAACACCGTGCGCGCACGATTTTCAAACCGCTCCACGCGACTGCCGTGGTCGGCGGAGACGAGATCCTTATCCTCCAGCGATCGTGCCGCGCCATGCACGTCGCGCTCCAGCAGTTGCATCACGGGCTCGCGCGAACTCTTCTGGTTGCACGCCGCCACCAGCGCGTTCAACGACAACGGATACGCCTCGGGCGTCGTCGTCTCTTTCTCCATCAGCGATCCCAGAACGCGGGCTTCCACGGTCGTCAGCAGCATGTGTCCAGCATAGCCCGGCGCGTGCCGACCCCACGTCCCAAGCGCGAGATTGCAGAAACCCCATGCCTCAAAAACGAGACAGGAGGAAGCCGATCTTTACTCGCACGATGAGGCGGCTTTGCCCGGTGAAATGGCCAAGCCGGCCGCCGCATAAATGCGCTCCATCGCTTCCAGATCGTGCAGGCCGTCTTCACCCGGCGTGGGAAGTGGAACACCGGTGGCTGCGCTGTGGGCCAGGGCCTCCGCCTCCAGGCGAAAGTGCGATGGCGTTGTCTTCGGCGCGGCTTCGTCGATCGCAACGGAAGCCCCGGTTGCGGGATCGGTCACGGTACCGTGCAGCCGTATCGGTGCGCGATGCGTAAATGCCGGATCGAGCGTTAGACTTCCCTTGCTGCCGTGCAGCAAAAAAACGCCCTCGAAGCGCTCCAGGTACGACGACCGGCACACTGCCTCTGCGCCATCCGCAAAGCGGCTCACCCAATCGATCGCCATTTCCAGGCCGTTCGCGTCGGCCTGCGCCGTGGCGGTTTCGCTTACCGGCTCGGTACCCATGAAGTAGCGCGCGGCGTTCAACGAATAAATCCCCACGTCGTACAGCGATCCACCGCCGCCCAGCGCGCCGTTGCGCCGCCAGTCGTCCGCGTTCAGCGCAAAGCCGAAGCTCGATTCCATGCGCTCGATCGTGCCGAGCGCGCCGCTGCGTACCAGGTCGAGCGCGCGCCGGTGCATGGGGTCGTACGGGCAGCGGTACGCGACAGAGAGCAGAACGCCGGCGGCGCGGCAGTCTGCGATCATGGCGCGGCAGTCTTCGGCGGTGGCGGCCATGGGTTTTTCGACCAGTACGTGCTTGCCGGCCATGGCGGCGTGCGCCGTAAACTCGCGATGCATGCTGACCGGCAGCGCCAGGTACACGGCGTGTACGTCGGGCAAGGCGCGCAGTATGTCGATCTCGCCGTAGCCGCAGGTGTGGGCGACACCATATTGCTTCGCCATGCGTTCGGCTTTGGCCGCGTCGCCGCTCACCAGTGCCGTTACGCGCACGGTCGGGCTGTCGCGCAGGCCCTTGAGAAAGTGCTCGGCGATGCGGCCCAGACCCACCACGGCAAAGCCGAACGTCGCGGTCTCCGCGGTGCGCGGTGCACGGCCGGTAAGGCGGTCCATCAGGCGGGAAAGATCGATCATGCCTCTACGCTAATCCAGCCGGCGAGGCGACGGGGTGTCCGGCTGCACGGTAGATCGCCTCAATCGCGAGCAGGTCCTTCAGGCCTTCTTCGCCGGGTGTGCGCGGCGTTGCACCACTGCGCACGCATTGGGCAAAGTGCTCCGCCTCCAGTTGAAAGTGAAAGGTTTCATCGTCGGGGCTGGTCGCGTCGGCGTGCACGTCCTTGCCGTAACCCTTCAGGTGGATGCCGGTGTAGTCGAAGGCGGGCGCAAGCTCAAGCGTGCCCTTGTCGCCGTGGATGCGCAGGATGCCGGGCATGCTTGCGCCGTAGGTTGTGCCGACCGATGCCACGATGCCGGAAGGCATCTGCATCGTCCATTCCATAGTCTGCTCCATGCCGGCAAAGCGACTGCTACTGTGATCGCGCGTGGCAACGGTGGCGGAGAACTTTGTAGGGTCTTCGCGGCTGAAGTAGCGGATCGCATTCAGCGGGTAGATCCCCACGTCCATGATCGGGCCGCCGCCCGCCAGCTTCGGGTTCAGCCGCCAGAAGTTGTGCTCCGGCGCGTTGAAGCCGAACGAACCCTCAAACGCCTGGACCTGACCGATCGCACCGGCCTGGATCAGGCGCTCCACTTGCAGGTGCGTGGGATCGTAGTGGCAGCGGTACGCGATCATCAGGCGGACATTCGCGTCGCGGCAGGCATCGATCATCCGTCGGCATTCCGCGGACGAGATGGCCATCGGCTTCTCACACAGCACATGCTTGCCGGCCCGCGCGGCGCGCACGGTGAATTCGCAGTGCATGCTGTTCGGTAGGCCCACATATACCGCGTCCACGTCCGGGTTGCCGCGGATCCTGTCGAACGTCTCGTAGCTATAGATTGCACTTTCCGGCACACCGTAGCGCGCAGCCCATTCCTTGCCCTTGGTCTCGCCGTGGCCGGTCACCAGCGCGGTGACTTTGGCCTGCCGGGATTTAAGGCATGCGCGGCCGAAGATGTCGGAGATACCGCCAAGCCCGATCAGCGCATAGCCCACGGGTTTGCCGCCGGCGGGTGCGGCCGCCTGTGAGAACAGCGGTGCGGTGTGCGCCGACAGAGCGGTTCCGGCAAGCGTCAGGGCAGAAAGCTTCGTAAACCGGCGTCGATCCATGCAACCCACTCTACGCCGCACCCCGGCGTACCTGGCAAGCGCAGCGATGCGCCAACAGGTGCCGGACCGTAGAATTGATGCATCGTGCCGGAAATGCAAACAACCCCCGAACCCATTGCGCCGGCTCCCGCAGAACGCGTTACCCCCCCGCGCGGAGTTCGCCGCCTGCTGGGTTTGGGCGGTGTACAGACGGCGTTTTCCGCGTCGCTGCTGCTCATGGGCGCAACCGTCCTGGCGCAACTGTTCAGCCTGTTGCGCAATAAGCTGGTCGCCAAGTATTTTGGCGCAGGCGTGGAAACAGCGGCCTACTTCGGCGGCTTTCAACTGCCCGACATGATCTATTACCTGCTGATCGGCGGCGTTGCGTCCACGGCGTTCGTCACCATCCTGACTCGGTATCGCGATGCGCAGGACGAAGCCGCAGGCGACCAAGCGCTTTCCGCCATCATGAACAGCGTCTTTGTCGGTCTTGCCTTGGCCTGCCTGCTCGGCTTTGTCTTTGCGCCACAGTATGTGGCCTATTTTTTCGATAAGTTCTCCCCGCATGAAGCGGCTCTTTGCGTCCATCTGACGCGCATCCTGATGGTTGTGCCGTTGCTGCACTTTCTGGGCGGGGTCTTTGCGTCGCGGCTGCTGGTGCGCAAAATCTTTCTCGCCCAGGCGATTGCACCGGTGTTTTACAGCGGCGGCATCGTCGCCGGACTGATCCTGCTGCACGACCGCTACGGCATCGATTCCATGGCGATCGGCGCGGTGGCCGGTGCGTTTTGCGGCCCGTTGCTGGTGAACTTTATCGGCGCGCGACAGGCGGGCCTTCGCTGGTCACCCATCTGGAACCCGCGCCACCCGGCGGTGCGGGAGTGGCTGCGCATCAGCCTGCCGCTCATGCTGGGTGCGTCGCTCACCACGACCGACCCGTGGATTCGCAACCACTTCATCTCCGGCGATGCGCGAGACATGTCGTTGCTGAACTATGCCCGGCAAATTTTCACCGCGCCCATGAGCGCGCTGGGACCGGCGGCAGGCATTGCGTCGCTGCCGTTTTTCGCATCGCTCTGGGTCAGGCGCGATATCGCGGCATTCTCCGCCGCGGTCGATCGATCCGTTTCGCGCATGATCGCCGTCAGCCTGCTGCTGAGTGGATGGATGATCGGCATGGCGCCGCTCATCATCGACATTCTGCTGCGCGGCGGAAAATTCAACGAACACGATGCGGTCATTACGGCGGGCTACTTTGTGCTGTATACGCTCGGCCTGTTTCTGTGGACGAGCCAGAACCTGTACGCACGTGCCTTTTACGCAGCCAGCGACACGCTCACGCCCATGGTCAGCGGCACGGTCGTCACGCTGATTTCGATCCCGCTCTACCGATTGCTTTACCTGGCGGATGGCTCCAGCGGCCTGGTGTGGGCGGCGACGCTGGGCATGCTGCTGCACACCGGGGCGCTGGCCATGCTGTTGCATCGTAAGCGGATGGTGAGCCTGGCCGAGCTGGAATGGCCCGAGCTGGGACGCGCGCTGCTGGCTGCCGGATTGAGCTGCCTCGCGCTGATGGGCGTCACGCGCCTGCTTCCACGTCACCGGTCAATGCCGGCGAATCTGGCGGCGGCGGCGTTGGAAACGCTGGTATGGGCGGTGAGCGCCTTCGCCACGCTGCGCCTGAGTGGGTCGCGCCTGCCGGATGCCATCCTGCGCCGTAAGGGAAAGCGATGACCTACTTCCTTACCTCCGCACGTCTCGGTTTCCGTCAGTGGACGGCCGCCGACCTGCCGCTCGCCGTCGCGCTGTGGCAGGACGCGGAGGTGACGCGCTACCTGGGCGGTGTGCTTTGACGGCAGAGCAGGTGGAGCAGCGTCTTGCCCTGGAGATGGAGCGGGAGCGCACCTTCGGCATACAGTACTGGCCTGTCTTTGCCCGCGTGAGCGGCGAGCATGCGGGTTGCGCCGGTCTGCGTCCGTTCCACGATGAAGCCGGAGTCTGCGAGATGGGTGTGCACATCGCCCGTCCGTTCTGGAGCGGACGGTACGGCGAAGAAGCCGCCCGGGCCGTGATGGGCCATGCGTTCGACACGCTTCGCCTCTCGGCGCTGACGGCGGCGCATGCCCCGGAAAACAGCAACAGCCAGGCACTCATCCAGCGGCTCGGCTTTCACTTCACCCACATGGAGCCGTGGGGGCCGCAGGGCATGCTACATCCGTTTTACCGGCTGGAGCGGAACGCGTCGGTGCGCCGAACCAGCACATAGCCCGGCATGGGAAAAGGCATCGCGGCGGGCTTGTAATGCTGCCGCAGATACAGGCACATGGGCAGCGCCGCATTGCCGGTATGCTTGACCGTCGGCACGTACCACGGGTGCAGCACATCGCGCAGAACGCCGCGGGTGTAGGCAGCATCGGGCGTCCAGCAGAAGCCTTGAAAGCCCGAAGGTAGCAGCAGGCTTGAATCGCGCCTCTCTTCGATTTCATCGATCTTGGCCTGCACAAAGCGCTGGCTCACCAGCCCAAAGCCGAAGAACCTGCCGGTCGCGATAGGCAGCGGGCCGCTTTGCGGATAAGCCTGGGGATAGCCGAGCGGCGCAAAGAGCGTGGCCTTTCCCTCTGCCTGCAACACATCGTGCAGCGACGCGCGTTCCGCCGCCATGGCCGGGGTATCGGCACCGCTGGGCGGGTGCCGCATCTGTCGCGCATGCGCCGCCAGGTGCGGCCCGAAGGCGCGGTAAAAGCCTGGCACCACCTGTGTCGCCAGCACCTGTGCAACCAGCAAGGCCGTCAGCACCATGGCGGGCAGACGGACTTTGGGTGTGCGCCAAAGCACCAGCAGCGTGACAGCAAGTGCGGGAACCGTGTTCACCAGCAGGTGTCCCGCGTCTGCCCGGCCCAGCGCCGACGGTAGCAACCCCAGTGTGACCGCGATCAGGTAAATCTCCGGCCGGGCCGGCGCGCCGTCGAAAAAACCGCACACCACCACGCACCCCGACAAGACCAGCAGCGCGATGAACGCGACGGTCCGCGTGCTGAGCAACAGCGGAAAATCGTAGCCGCCGCCGCCGAAATCGAGCATCGTTTGCAGCAAGCCGAAATGCTTCGCCACAGCCAGGGCCGCGGCAATCGCCAGCGCAAACAACAGCAGCGGCAAGATCACCACACGCCGCCGCACGCACAGCGCAAAAAACAGCACGGTCGCCAGCGCCAGGCAGATGCCCTGCTCCGGCGAATACAGCCCCGCGATGCAGCAGCCGACAAACGCCGACAAGACACCGCGTGGCACGGAACGCTGCTGCACGCGGTACACCAGCAGCGCAAACCAGGGCGCCAGCAGGTAGCGCAGTGGCGTGTAGTTCACTCCGCCGCTGTACAGAATCGGCAGCAGCAAGAAAAGCATCGCGGCAAACACCGCGACCCGATGCCAAAGCGGCGCGGCCAGTCGGCGAACCGTGTCCCACAGCAGTGCCGTGCCCAGCACCCACTGCAACACCCAGCTCAGGAAGTAGCCGTTACTCGCCGACAGGTGCAACGCCGCGCGCAGCCAGAGTGCCGGATAAAACATCAACGGACCGTAGTCGAACGTCATCGTGCGATACGGCACGTAACCCAGGTCGAGCATGGCGTACCGGTCCAGAAAGTAGTTGGCCTCGTTCCCGGGAACGGACCATGCCGCGCGCAGCCAAAGGGCAACGGCCAGAAAACCCGGTAAGGCGATTAACCCGGCAACGGCCGCGATCGCACGCCATCGCCGGGGTTCTCGCGGCATCGTCGCAACGCCCAGGCGCAGGCCCCACCCGCGCGTCCAAACTGCAAATGCCAGGGACATCGCCAGCAGCGTCACGATCGCTGCATGGTTATTGAACCCAACGCGGTACGACATGGAAATGCCGTTCGCCGGGGCAAACGCAAACGGCACCAGAAACACGGCAAGCACGGCAACGACAAAGACGGCAGCCTGTAAAAGCTGCCGTCCGCCGATTGCGCTGTTCGCGTCGTTATTTCGCGTCATTAAACTCGTCGAGCCAGGCCATCTGGATCGATTCCAGCAGACCCTCGTTCGACTTGGCCGGGTCGCCGATAAAGCCCGGAATCGCGGTGACGAGCTTGTGCAGATCGGTAAAGCGCACGCTCAGCGGCTCCATCTCCGGGTGCAGTTCCTGCAACTGGATACCGATCTCTTCGGTGTCGGTCCATTCGATTTCGCGTGGCATCGTTACTCCTTGCCCGCAACGACGGCCGCGGGTTTGCCTTCCTGCACATAGTTTCGGTTCCAGGCGGGAATCTCCACCAGGTACGTTCCCGGCTTCTCAATGACGGACTGGCATCCCAGCCGCGAATTTGTCTGCGGTCCGGCGGCCAGGTCGATGCGGTCGAGCTCGTCGTCTTCCGGATCGGAAAGCCCCGGCTCACCCTGCTTGACGTACACGTGGCAGGTGGTGCAGGCGCACACGCCGCCGCACGCGTGGTCCAGGAACACGCCATAATTCTCCGCCACATCCAGAAAACTCATGGGCCGGCCATGGCCGTCGTAGGGCATCGTGCCGAAGGGGAATTCGACGGTCTTGTTCTCCGGCTGAAACGTCACGCGCACAATGTTTTCCGCCGGGGGCACGGAAAGGTCGACAAACGGCAGATCAACGGTGTGTTCACTCATGGTCGGCTCCATTCTATCGAACTCGGAGAATCTTTATCGCACGCACTTACAGAGCGCTGAAACGCAAACCGCTGCAGATGCTTCCATGGCCCACCGAGGTACCGCCATAGATCCAGACCCACGGCCTCGCACACCCATGGCGCGAACCCTGCCTGCAGGATCGCCAGAGTCTCGCGCGCTGCCTGCGGTGCGGCCTTGTTCTGCGCCACCACATGCGGCCGGAATCCCTGCCGATCCTGCGCGGTCAGGTCCTCGGCAAACGCCTCGCTCAGTCGTCGATGCACGCGGCTCGCCTCCAGCGATTCCAGGAAGAACGCCACGCCGCGGCCGATGCTCCGCACCTCCGCCACACGCATCGGGAACACCTGCATTTCCGATGCGATTCGCAGGAGCGAAGCCGTTGTGGCCTCGTTTTCCGGCAGCGTGTGGAAGAGTGAGAGGTGCGCGGGAATGCGGTTCAGCTCCGGCGGAAACCACTGCCGGCGCAGGTCTTCAAACCGCTGTTGAGCGTCGTCGTCCAGCGCCAGCGTCAGCACGCAACTCATCGGCTTACTTGGGCGACGAAAGCGTCGGCGGTCCAAGCGTGGGTGCCTTTGCCGGTGCGACAGGTTTGCCTGCGGGCGACGTGTTCTGCATGTTCGTCTGGAAGGCGCGGGTTGCGGCCTCGAACTGCGGCGCCAGCGCGTTGATCGACCCCTGCAGCATGTCGAGCGTTTTCTGCGCAATATCCGGCGACTTGGTCAGGTAGGTCTGTCCCGCGGGCGATTTAAAAAATCCGAGAATGCTGTCCAGGTCGGCCTCGGTATAGGCTGCCATGTACATGTCCACGACTTTGGGCTTCAGTTCGGCCCACTTCGGCCCACTGCCGGCGATCTTGCTCATCTCTTCCAGGTAATCGCCCACCATCTTCTTCTGCTCGGGCGAGGTCGCGGCCGTAACCATGGGCTGGCGGCTGGCCAGCGTGCGCACCCGCATGGGTACGTTTGCCAGCAGGTTCTGCGAGTTGTTGTCGACTTTGGTCACCGTCAACATCTCTTCGACCTTGGCGCGCTTCGATACCTCGTCGGCGTGGGCGGTTACGGCGGTTGCACTCAAAACGAGTGCGGCAACAAGGGCGAGCGAACGGCGCATGCAATCTCCAGAAAACGCATCCCTGCACTTGGAATCCAGGGGCAGACTCTAGGTTAGACGATACTGCGACGTCTGCGGTCTCATCCTTCCTTTGCCGCATCGTCCATGGGCGTGCGCGCGAAGTAGTACAGCGCACCGGCCAGCGCGGCGAACATCAGCACAGCGACGGGGTCGTGGTACAGCGGATTGTGCGTGCTGAACCGCGGCATGGTGCGATCGGTCAGCGACTCGTACAGCCGAATGCCCACGCCCGTCAGGCCGACGATGCCGCCTGCCGCAATGAGGCCGGAGGCGAACAGCGAGCCGGGGGAAATCTCGTCGTTCTCCAGATCGGTCAGGGCTTCGTTGCCGGTCAGCGCGCCTTCCCTCTCGTCGAGCGTGGGCTGCGGCTGCAGGCTCACAGGCGCAACCCCCTCGGTTACGGAGAGGACCGTGCCCACCGGTTGCGCGGCGGCAAGGCGCATCGCAGTCACCGTTGCGCGCCGCTTTGCCGCATCGCGTGCGCGCGCTTTTGCGACAGCGCGATCCGCCATCCAGCGGACCAGCCCGCCGGCAAAGATCGCCAGCGTCGTTGCGATGGAAAGATATGCCCCCACCGCAAACGTCAGCGAACGCACGCCCAGCAGTTCCACGCCGACCACCAGCGCCACACCCAGCAGCACCAGCGACCAGGGCAGCTTGCGCGAAAGAATCCCGTTGATCACCGTTGCCATCAGCCGGCCCTGCGGCGCCGCGGCCTTCTCGCTGCCGATGCCCTGAATCCACTGCACCACCAACCTGCCGCTCGCCGGGTCGTACAGGTATTTGCCATCCTCCAGCGTCGGCGAGCCGATGGCGTTGATCAAGTGGTAGCGCGTGGCGTCGTTGATTTCGCCACTTGCGACGGCCCCCGCACCCTGCGAAATCGCCACGCCCGACGCGGCAGCGATCGCGCCCGCGCCGCTCGTCGAACCCTTGCTGGACAGCCGGATATGCGGCCGCTTGAAGTTGCCCATGTCGTGCACGCCCTCGGGCAGCGCGGTGTCGTTCATGGCGATGGGGTGCGGCATGGCGCGAAATTCTTCCAAGCCGGTGTTCATCAGGTTCAGCGTCAGCCCGATGCTGAACACGCTCACGATCACGCCCACCATGATGCCAAGCTGCGTCTTCCACGGGGTCGCGCCAATCAGGTAGCCGGTCTTCAAATCCTGCGCGCAATCGCCCGCATTGCTCGCTGCGATGCACACCACGCCGCCGATGGTGATGGCCAGCGCGCCGAACGCCGGTGCCGTCCAGCCTTTTACCAGGAAGATCGCGGTCGTTGCCATCAGCGTCGCGATGGTCATGCCGCTGACCGGGCTTGCGCTCGACCCGACGATGCCCACGATGCGCGCCGACACCGTCACGAACAGGAAGCCGAACACGACGATCAGCAGCGCGGCCGCAAGGTTCGCCAGTGCACCCACCTGCGCGCCGGGAACCGGCTTGAACTCCAGAAACGCCCACATCAGCGCGACCAGCAGCGCGCTGCCGCCGAACACGACGGAGTTCGGCAGGTCATGCGCCGTCCGCGCCACCAGGGGCATCTTCGCCGATGCTCTAACAACGGAACCGGGTGCCCCATGTCTCGCGTCTGAGACATGGGTTCCGCTCACCCGCCCGGCAGCCGCCTCTTCCCGATACGCTGCCGTCTCCGTCTCCGCCGCCAACTCATCCGCGCTGCTCGAAGCAACTTCTACCGACTTCTTGGCTCGCAGCGATCCGGTCAGTGCACTCACGATCGTCGGCAGCGTGCGCAGCAGCGTCAGCAATCCGGCAGCGGCAACCGCACCCGCACCCATGGGCCGAATGTACGTGCGCCACAGGTCGCTCGGCCCCATGTCGTGGATGGGCACCGTGCCCGGGTACAGCGGCCCGCTCAGGTGCGAGCCGAAGAAGTAGATCGCCGGCATGAGCACCAGCCAACTGAACACGCCGCCCGCCAGCATGACGCCGCTCACCCGCATGCCGATGATGTAGCCCACGCCCAGGTACTCCGGCGTTACATCCGCGCGAATCGCGCCACCCTTTAACAGGTGCTGCGCGCCCATGTCCGGCGACCAGTTGGGCTGCGCGGGCCACAGGCCGAACAGATTCTCATTCTGAAACAGCGTGTACAGCGACCCAAGCCCCAGCCCCAGAAACACCTTGGACGCAAACGAGCCGCCCTTTTCGCCCGCCATCAACACATCCGCGCACGCCGTGCCTTCCGGATACAAGAGCGCCCCGTGCTCCTCCACAATCAACTGCCGCCGCAGCGGAATCATGAATAGTACGCCCAGCCACCCACCGAACAGCGCCAGCGCAAAAATGCGCGCGTACTCCAGGTCGAAGCCGAGAAAGATCAGCGCGGGCAGAGTAAAAATCACGCCGCTGGCAATGCTCTGGCCGGCATTGCCCGTCGTCTGCACGATGTTGTTTTCCAGAATCGACGCGCGCCCCAGCACCCGCAGGATGGAGATCGACAGCACCGAAATCGGGATGGACGCCGCCACCGTCAATCCCGCGCGCAACCCCACATACACCGTCACCGCGCCGAACAGCACGCCAAATACGGCACCGATCAGGATCGCCCGTGCCGTAAACTCCGGCGGTGCCTCACTCGCCGGGACAAACGGCTTAAACGTGGTGTTCGACGGAGCGGTGCTGGTGGCCATGGGCAGAAAATCCTTTGCACCCGCGGCTCGGAAATCCTCACGCCGCAAGTGGAGCGAGTGTATCAAGCGGATCGCCGGTTCTGTCGATACGCTGGAAGAGCGGCGTTACGCTTTTCATAGCGTCGCCCGTAACGCTGGTGCGCAATACCGATAGCGTTGCCCACCGTTGACGGGATGGGAACGGTTTGATGTGACCGGCAGTTCTACTTCAGCAATGCAAGCAGAAGAGCCAACTTCGCGAATAGGGCAAGGATGACTTCACCTGGTACCTGCATCGCGAACCGCGGTAGCGAACCCAAAAGGGTTGCACTCCACCGTCACCTCCTCCAACGCAACGCTCCGAGCCCTAACTCGGAGCGTTCGCGTATCCACGATTGAGTCGTGGAATCCTTGAACCACCCCGGGGAAAGCTCTACGCGGCCAGCACGTTGAAGGCACGCCTAGTGTACTCACGTCACCTGTTTCTTCATGCGAAGCTTACCTTGTGAGACGTGTAGCCCTTATCCTCAATCCGGCTGCTGGTGGTGGCTCCTCCCAAAGCATTCAGGACCAGGTTGTGCATGCATTCGCCGCGCACGGCCTCGATGCCCAAGTCAGACGAACAAGCGCAGACTTCGATTCGGCTCGCCTTCTTGCCATCGAAGCAAGTCGGACCTTCGATCTGGTGATCGCTGCCGGTGGAGACGGAACTGTCCACGGAGTTCTCCAAGGCATTGCAGGCACTACAGCCACACTCGGCATTCTGCCCTTCGGTACAGCAAATGCACTTGCTCGCAATCTTGGACTGCCAACCGATCCGGTTCTTGCTGTTAGAAATTTACTCAGCTTTCAGCCAAAAGCGATCCCTTTGGGGTGTGCCGAAACCGATGAAGGCAAACGCTGGTTCACTGTCATGGCTGGCGCAGGACCGGATGGCACGCTCATCCAGGAACTGCGGCCTCAGATCAAAGCTCGATTCGGTCGCCGAGGCTACTACATGGAGGCCGCACGACTCTTTTTGACTCGGCGCTTTCGGCCCTTTCATGTGGAGTATCGGTTGCTCGGTAGTGCCACATGGCAGGCGCAGTCAGCGGTAGGAATCATGGCGGCCCGCGTTCCGGATTTGGGTGGCCTTTTCAAAGGGCTTACAGCAGCGTCGCGCCTTCACCATCCTCACCTGCTGGTACACCTGATTACCTCGCCAGCGCACCTGGCGTTACCTGCCTGGATACTGCTCGGGAAGATAGGGATAGCCCACGCAAATCCATGGCTCATAACGCTGGAGGTAGAGGAGGTTCGATGTATGCCCATCGATTCCAAGCGAGAGATTTACGCGCAGGTCGATGGCGAACTTGCCGGCCCTCTCCCCATGAAGCTGAGTATCGTGCCCGCAGCTCTGCGGTTACTCATGCCTGAGGCGTCGGAAGGTGAGTCACCGCAATCCGAACGATGAGAGGTCAAGACGCCATCCCCGCGAACCCGGTATGCTATCCCGGACGACTCCACTCCCAAAGGTGACCCCTGCATGCGCATTGCCCTCATGACCCGCGAGTATCCGCCCCACGTGTACGGCGGCGCCGGCGTCCACGTGGAATACCTGAGCAAGGAGCTCGCGAAGCTGGCCGAGGTGTCGGTCTATTGCTGGGGCGAGCAGCAGTCGCCGGAGACGAATCCCGCCGTCTTCGGCCAGCAGGCGTGGGCCGAGATCGGCGATGGCACCACCGGCAAGTTCAAGACCGCGCTGGAAGCCATGAGCCTGAACCTGACCCAGGTCAAGCACCTTGAAGGCATCGACGTCGTGCACACGCACACCTGGTACGTCAGCATGGCCGGCTTCCTGGCGCAGAAGCTCTACAACATTCCGTTCGTGCTCACCACGCACTCGCTGGAGCCGCTGCGCGCGTGGAAGGCCGAGCAACTGGGCTCCGGCTATGTCATGAGCAGTTGGATGGAGCGGACAGCGATCGACACGGCGGACGCCGTCATCGCCGTCAGCGAGGGCACGAAAAAAGACATCCTCGCCGCGTACCCGGAGATCGATCCGGCGAAGATCCACGTCATCTACAACGGCATCGACCTGGCCGAGTACCAGAAGACCGGCGCCACCGACGCGCTGGTCCAGTACGGCATCGACCCGGCGATCCCCTATGTGTTGTTCGTCGGCCGCATCACCCGACAAAAGGGCGTCACGCACCTGGTGGACGCGCTGCAATACCTGCCCGAGGGAACGCAGGTCGTGCTCTGCGCCGGCGCTCCAGACACCCCCGAAATCGAGCAGGAAATGCGCGACCTCGTCAGCAAAGCCAAGGCTAAAAACCCCCTCGTCACGTGGGTCGATCACATGATCACCAAACAAGAGGCGATCCAGCTCTACAGCAACTGCGCGGTCTTCTGCTGCCCGTCGGTGTATGAGCCGTTCGGCATCATCAACCTGGAAGCCATGGCCTGCAAGGCGCCCGTTGTCGCCAGTGCCACCGGCGGCATTCTTGAGGTCGTCGTTGAGGGAGAAACCGGCTACCTCGTGCCCTTCAACCAAGATCCCGTGACGAAGTTCCCGTCAAACCCCGAGCAGTTCGCGAAGGACCTCGCCGAGCGATTGAACGAACTCCTCACCGACCCGGAAAAAGCCAAAGCCTTTGGTGAAGCCGGCCGCAAGCGTGTGGAAGCGAAGTTCGCTTGGAGCGCCATCGCCGAACAAACCCTCAAGCTCTACCAGGACCTGGTCGCCGCGAAAAAGAGCTAGTCTCCTTCGGGTGGAAGCTTTGCCAGCGCGGCACTTACGGCTACTTTAAGTGAAGGAAGATGATCGTGGATGATCTTCCAGACGATCTCGCCGTCGACGAGATCGTACGCATGCCGAAGCGTATTTCCAAGACCACGAATATCCCGCCAGTTCTGCCCTGGGCAGAGTACATCCGCATCCTCTCCAAGCCGAAACGCCGCTTCCGTCACAATTTGCAACTCGCGCTCAACGGCCGATCGCTTCTCCCTCAGTTGCAGATAAACCTCAAAGGGAACGCCGTAGGTATATTCCTCGATCCAATCGATACTTTCGAGCAAGTCTTGAAAGTGGCGGCGCGCGTTCTTAAAAGGCAACGACAGCCTCCCGTAAAGCGTTTTTCCTTACGTGCTCCTTCATCCACTTTTCCCGGGAAACATCAACAGGCATGCCCAGCATGTCGCTCAAATCCTGATACAGTCCACCCACGCTCCAGAGACTGAGTCCCGCCTCCGGCGTAAAATCCGCCAGAACGTCCACGTCTGACGTACCCGTCGCTTCGTCCCGCGCCACAGACCCGAACAGCCGCAGCCGAATCACGCCGCTGGCGCGCAGTTCGGCCTCGTGAGCCCGCAGTATCGACAGTGCCCGGTCTCGCGTCATCGGTGGCGTCATGGGTTGCGCTCCTGCAGCCATCATCGCTCTGCACTGCGTCTTGCGGCAAGTGCTTTTCTTGAAACGACGGGCTACTTATCGACTGAACGAGAAGTTCACCGTGATGGTCGTATCCACCTCTACCGGCTTGCCTTCCAGCAGATACGACGTGTATTTCCACTGCCGCACAGCGTCCAGTGACGCTTTCGCCAGCGACGTTGCCGGCGTGCTGATCACCTCGAGCCGGCGAACGCTGCCTGTCTTGTCGATGATCGCCCCCAGGATCACGGAGCCGGACATGTGGGCGTATTTCGCCTCGTCTGGATACTGCGGCTGCGCTTTTTTCAGGATGCTGCCCGCCTGCACACCGCTGATGACGCTCACGGTTTCGCCCGAGCTGTCCGTGCTCTGCGGCAACACGAAGTCGGACTTTTTCAGCGTGGGCGCGGTCCTGAAACTCGTGACATGGATCGCGGCGCGTGGCTTGCCGTTCTGCACAATGGCCACCTCTTCCGCCACCTGGTGGTCGCCCAAGTGGACGAAGTGGTTGTAGGTCAGCACCAGCGCATACCGCTCTTCCGTGAGCCGGATCAGGCGAGGCGTGGGAGAGATGCAGTAAGCCGAGGGCAGCTTGTCCGCCTCGTTCGACTTAGCCACCACGTCCGTCGGCGCGAGAATCACGCAGTCCATCTGCAACGTTCCGGCTTTCAGCGATTTGTAGCTCGCCGTGATCCCGTTCAACCGCTCCGGCGTCGGTCCCGGCAGGAACAACGCCTCAATCACGCGCTGCTCGATGAACGACGATTCAAAGCTGTCGCCAGAACCGCGTACCATGCCGTCGCGCGATACCTGCGTCCAGGTCAGCCCGCGAAAGGTGATGACCCGCCGTTGCACACCGGGTCGCAGCCACTCTTCCACCAGCGTTCCATCGCCATCCGGCTTGCCCAGGTAGTCGAAGGTTTCGAACTTCGCCTCAAGACGAAACGGCGGCATGCCTTCCACTTCCAGCGTCTGCGCCTGTGCGGCTTCCGCAAGGTTGCGGCGCATGTCTTCCGTTGCGGGCACCAGCTTCTGCCCGGTCATGCTCAGATTCATCGCACCCAAAGCAGCAACAACGATCCACCAACGCAGCACCGCAAACCTCCCAATCTCACCGTGGTCAAGATAGCTCAATGCGCCGCAGCTACGGCTTCACCCGTGCATCGTCCGCGCCATGATCCAGCGCGGCGGGGGCAATCATTTCGCGCTCGATCAGCGTCAATGGAACGATCCCCACTGCATTAAAGCGTTCCATAAAGTCCCGCAGCACGAAGGGCTGGTGAGCCTGTTCCTGCTGCTCGCGCCACTCGGCCAGCAGTCGATCAAGCTGCACCTTGCCCACGATGTACGACGTGCCGTAACCCGGCTGCCGCAGGTACAGCGACTGCTCGAACGTGGTCAGGGTGTCGCCCGGCGTGGCAAAGCGGCCAGGCGTCCATTTGCCATGAAACTGCCCGGCCTGCTCCAGCGTCGTCTGGTTATCCTGCACGTACAGTGCGGCCAGTCCACGCGCTGCGCGGTTCGCCAGCATGTCCCACACCAGCTCCTTTGCACGCGGGTTGTCGTCGTACAGGCCGGCGTGCAGCAGCAGCTCTTCAAACGCCGTGGCAAAGCCTTCTGATCGCGTGTCGAAAATATTCGACTCACTAGCAACGCGCCGGATCGGGCTGGGGTTCGGCTCGTCGCGCATGCGCCCAAGCTCCACCCAGTGGATGTCGTGCGCCAGCAGCAGCATGGGTTCACGCAGAGTCATATTGGTAAAGAACGGCCGCTTGCCCGCCGGAGCGTAGCTGCCCAGCAGCTCTTTACGCACCACTTCGTTCAGATAGGGTTTATCGGGAATGATCTGCTGCTCGACCAGAAAGGTCAGGTACTTCGTGATGCGCTGCTGCGCCATGGTGTTGAACGCCACAGCATCCGGCGCGGGTTCGAGCGGCGGCAGGTTACGGTTGTGCTGCTGCTCCAGCGCGAGGGACGCCTGCGCACGCTCCAGTTCGCGCCGTAGCAGCGTTACCTGCTGCTCCCACGTGTAGGGCACCAGGTGTACGTTCTGCTCGTACCAGGTGTAGTTCTCGCGACCGACGCCGCTGGGTCCGGTCTTCGACGGTGCCGCCGCATCCAGCCAGTGGACCAGGTCTTCCGTCGCCTGCTTTGCGTCGGCAACGGTGGTCTTCAGTTCCGCCGGCGCACCGTCCAGCCCGACATGTTCCTGCGTACGGCCGACCGTACTGATGGTTAGCGTGCCGGCCTGCAATTGGCTCAGCGTCGCGGCTTGGTTGCGTAGCTCCTGCGTGCCATACACCCATAGGTCGCGCGCATTGCTGTCACGCAGGTTCGCCTTCGCCTGCGCCAGCAGCGGCGGCACGATGCGCAGCTTTGCCGTCAGGTCGGCAGCGGCGGTAGCGTTCAGCGGATAGGTGTACTGGTACAGCGCAATCTCCGGAACTGCCTGCGGGCCTTCGCGCAGGGGCACGTCCGTTCGCTGGCCCCACACCACTGCGTAAAACGCGGGATCGCGTGCCCACGGCGTCAGCACGCGCAGATCGAAGTCCAGGCCGTTCATCTCCGCCCGCACCAATCGCGCGTCGTCCTGCTGCTGCGCCGTCCAGGCTCCGGTGCCGATGCTTGAAAGCCGCTGCCGCCACCCCGACAGCGCCGCCACGCGCGCCGCGACCGCCGCAGGCCCGTAGTCCGGAACGGCTGTGTTCAACGGCAGAGAAAACGCGCGCCACTGCTGAAACAGCGTCACCAGATCGTCATACGGACTGGTGCTTCCCGCGGACTGAGCCGTCCCAGCCTGAGGACGCATTGGGAGAGGAAGTGCAAGCGCGGCCAGCAAAAACAGCAGGGACGTCTTTCGGAGCAGCAAACAACACCTCGACAGACGGAGATGCGCCGCGCACCCGGCATCGGGAACACGCACGCGACCATGAAAGCGGTATGCGACTTAGACTACAGCCATTCGGCGCACAGGCAATCTGCGGCATGGCGAATCTACATTGCCGCTCGGCTCTATGTCGCGTCGATTTCCTTGGCGTACACCTGGTGCGTCACGCGCGGTAGGTCATCGCCTTTGTGCATCCCGCGCACCGCCTGCAGAATTTCGCTGTCCGCCGTCGTCATGCGCTCGCGGCTGCGCAGGTACTCCAGCCAGCTTTCCATTAGGAAGCTTTCTTCCAGCCGCTCCGGGTCGTTGCCGTCGCGGAAGACGGCCCAGCGGATCGCTCCGCTGCGCAGCCGCACGTCGCGCAACTGGTGGATCGCGTGGATGAACTCGGTGGTCCGCTCCACCGGCACCGTGTAGTCGATCAGGATGCGCACCGGCCCATCCTCCGGCTGTGGCTCCAGTTCAAGGTGCGGCACGGGCCGTTTGAACTGGTACGGGCTGAGGTCCGGCAGCGTACCCCGCAGCACATGCAGCCGCAGCGTCAACGGCAGGCACACCAGCATCAGCCCGGCGCTGCTGCACAGCGCAATTTCGGTCGAGCTATGCTCCGCGACATAGCCCCACAGGATGGACCCCAGCGCCAACCCGCCCTGAAACACCATTTGGTACATGCCCAAAGCGCGCGCCTGCACCCATCCCGGCGCGTTCAACTGCACAGAGACGTTCAGCGTGCTCATGGTGCACGTCCACGCGAAGCCGCCGGCGATCAGGAACACGATGATCGGCCACGTCTGCCGCGCAAACGCCAGCACCAGCAGCGTGCCGATATACTGCACGCTGGCCGCCGCCAGAATCTGATCGGCCGTAAACCGCGCGCGCACCTTGGCCAGCAGCACGGCGGCAACGACCGCGCCCAGACCCATGCTGCCATTTAAAATGCCGTA
>CBAAAH010000007.1:6426-21361 GCA_964658865.1 uncultured Granulicella sp. | reverse complement strand
GTGTGCTTCACGATAACGACCGCCGGTTCGTTGAACTCCCGCACCATCTCCCAACAGGCGTCCAGGTCAACCAGATTGTTGAACGACAGCTCCTTGCCCTGCATCTGCCTGGCATTCGCAATGCCTGTCGGCGTGCCGTCCGTGTACAGCGCGGCAGACTGATGTGGATTCTCGCCGTATCGCAGCGTTCCCTTTTGCGGCAGATTCAGCCGCAGGGCACCTGGCAGCGGTGCGTGCGGATCGACGACGGCAACCTGCGACTCATCGCCGGCCGGCGGCTGCATCGCCTCCAGTGCGTTGGCGATTGCCGTGTCGTACGCCGCCGTCGTCGCGAACGCCTTCTGCGCCAGCCCCCATCGCGTCGCCAAGGACAGCAGGCCGACGTTGGCCTCCATCTCCGCCGCGATGCCGTCGTAATCCGCCGCCTGCGTCACGATCGCCACGTCCGCGAAATTTTTCGCCGCGCTGCGCACCATGCTGGGGCCGCCGATGTCGATGTTTTCGATCACCTCGGCGAAATGCACGCCCGGCTTCGACGCCGTCTTTTCAAACGCGTACAGGTTGACGACGACCATGTCGATCGGCTCGATTCCATGGGACTGAACCGCCGCCACATGCTCCGCGTTACCGCGCACGTGCAGGATGCCGCCGTGCACTTTGGGATGAAGCGTCTTCACGCGGCCATCCAGCATCTCCGGAAAGCCGGTCAAATCGCTAATATCGCGCACGCTCAACCCCGCGTCGCGCAGCGCCTTGGCCGTGCCGCCGGTCGAGACCAGCTCGACGCCCATCGCGTCCAGGCGTGACGCAAACTCCACCAACCCCGTCTTATCCGTTACGCTCAGCAGCGCACGCTTGACTGCACCCGTCACAACCATCGCGGTCAACTTTTCTCCTCTAACTTCGTACGCATCGACAAGGCAAGCGCCTGCGCATCCTGAACGGCACGCCATACCTGACGGTTGTCGATGATGGAATAGTTATGAATCAGCAGATTGCGAAACGCGATCATTCTGCGTGCATGCGGCACAACCGCCTCGATATCTTCCACATTGCGAGCAGCCTGCACCAGCGCTTCTCCAATGATCTCGAAACACCGTTCGACGGCCAGTCGAGTGCGGGCGTCGGACTCATACGTCTCAAACGACAGGCCAACCGTAAACAGATCGATCGACTCCGCCGCTCTTTGAATGTCGTATAAGTACGCCCGCAGGTCACGCTGCATACAGTAACTCTTCGTCCTGCTCAACGGTCGCCGCGATATAAGGATTCGCGAATGGTGCGGCGGAAATCAGATCCACCTCCCGCTCGAACAGACGTTCCAATTCCTGCTTCAACTCGAAATACTCGCCAGCCCATGGTTGCGCATGATCTGGCAAAAACTCGACACGCAGGTCGATATCGCTTCGCCGAGGGTCGAAGTCGTCCCGCATTGCACTGCCGAAAACACTCAACCGTGCCACGCCGTGCGCGTGACAGAGGTTCACCACTGCCGCTCGCCTGCTTTCGATCTCGCCACGCCCGGTCATGCCTGAAGTTTAGCGCAGCTTTTCTATACCTTTGTGCAGAAAACGGCATTTCACTCCAGACGCAAGCCTCCCGTCAGCTCCGCCACGCGCTTCACCCCGTGCGCGCCGCACCACTTCTCCAGGCCGCGGCTCACCTTCTCCGCCGCGCGCGGATCGGCATAACTTGCCGTGCCGACTTCGATCGCCGCCGCACCCGCGAGCATGAACTCCACGGCGTCTTCCGCACGCAGAATGCCGCCCATGCCGACCACGGGAATGCGCACCGCACGCGCCGCTTCCCACACCATGCGCACTGCGATGGGCTTAATCGCCGGTCCGCTCAGGCCGCCGGTCACGTTTGCGATGCGCGGCCGCCGCGTCTCCACATCGATGGCGAGTGAAACGAATGTATTGACCAGCGAAACAGCATCCGCCCCGGCACTTTCCGCGGTCCTGGCCATCTGGGCGATACTGGTCACGTTTGGCGACAGTTTCACCATCAGGGGGCGCCTGCTCGCCGCCCGGCAACATGTAACCAACTCGTCCAGCGCCGCAGCGTCCGTGCCGAACACCATGCCGCCATGCTGCGTGTTCGGGCAGCTCGCGTTCAACTCGATCATCGCAATGCCTTCGGCATCGTTCAGCCGCTCAATTACCGCAACGCAGTCCGACACGGTAAAGCCGAAGACATTCGCGATGCAGACGACACCACCCAGCTTGCGAATACCGGGCATCTTGTCGCGCACAAACGCTTCCACGCCCATGTTCTGCAGGCCGATGGCGTTGATCATGCCGCTGGCCGTTTCAATGATGCGCGGTGCCTTGTTGCCGGCCATCGGCGTGCGCGACAGGCCCTTGGTTACGAACGCGCCGACCCGGTCCATCGCCAGAATATCGGCGAATTCCACGCCGTAACCGAAGGTTCCGCTGGCCGCGATCACGGGGTTGCGCAGCGCCACGCCGGCCACCGTTACCCGCAAATCGCACTTTCCTTCCGGCTTCTTCTCCGTTCCGCTCAATCGCCCGATCCCCTGCAAGCAGCATACCGCCCAGCGAAAAGCCCGCCATGCAGGTTACGATAGACGAATGCTCGACCTCGCATTCGTGCGGGCAAACCTGCCCGCCGTGGAAGCCGCCCTGCGCGCCCGCAACGCCGATCCCGCCGCCCTGCTCGGCGACTTTGCCGTTATCGACCGCCGCCGCCGCGACGCCATCACCGAAGTCGAAACCCTCAAGGCCCAGCGCAACCGCCTGTCGGAAGAGATCGGCAAGCGCAAACGTGCCGGCGAAGACACCATGGAACGGACGGAACAGGCGCAGTCGCTGCGCCAGCACGCGGAGCTGCTGGAGCAGAAGGCATCCATGGGCGACGCGGAATTGCGAGTCATCCTGGAGGCTCTGCCGAACCTGCCCGCCGCCGACGTTCCGGTGGGCGCGGACGAGCATGGCAACGTGCTGGTCAAGACCTGGGGCACGCCGCCGGCGTTCGACTTCCAGCCCAAATCGCACTGGGAACTGGGCGAGGCGCTCGGCATCCTGGATTTCGACCGGGCGGCCAAAATCTCCGGTTCACGCTTCGTCGTGCACTACGGCGCGGGCGCTCGGCTGGAGCGCGCCCTGGCCAACTTCATGCTCGACCTGCACCAGCGCGACCATGGCTATACCGAGGTGCTGCCGCCTTCCGTGGTCAACTCGAAGTCGCTGTTCGGCACGGGCCAGTTGCCTAAGTTCGCCGCCGACCTGTTTCACTGCGACGACAAGGGACCATACCTCGCAGGCGAACTGCAGGACAACGATCACTGGCTCATTCCCACGGCAGAAGTGCCTGTGACAAACCTTTTCCGCGACGAGACGCTGGACGAAGCCGCTCTATCGATCAGCCTATGCGCGTACACGCCGTGCTTTCGGTCCGAGGCAGGGTCCTACGGTCGCGACGTGCGTGGCATGATTCGCCAGCACCAGTTCCAGAAGGTAGAACTTGTGAAGTTCACCACGCCCGACAAGAGCGCGGCAGAACACGAACAACTGACCGAGGACGCGGAAGACGTGTTGCAGCAGCTTGGCCTGCCGTACCGCCGGATGCTGCTGTGCACCGGCGATATGGGCTTTTCTGCGGCCAAAACGTACGACCTTGAGGTCTGGCTGCCCGGCCAGGGGCTCTATCGCGAGATCAGCTCCTGCTCAAACTTCCAGAGCTTTCAGGCGCGACGCGCCAACATCCGCTATCGGCCCGCAGGCGCGAAGAAGTCGGAGTTTGTGCACACGCTCAACGGCTCGGGTCTTGCCATCGGGCGGACATACCTCGCCATCCTGGAAAACTATCAGCAGGCGGATGGCACGATCCGCATTCCAGAGGTGCTGGTGCCGTACATGGGTGGGCTGGAGTACATTGGGCCGCAGGCGCCGATTACCGCGGGCGCGAGGGGCAACGCGTAATGCTCAAAACACTGCGTGGCTACATTTTCTGGACGTACGAGCGTGGCTCGATGCATTACGACATCATGGTCACGGTCATTCTGCTGTTCCTCTTCGTCTCTCCGCGTTTTATCAATTACCGCGATCGGCCGAGGTTCCAGTTACCGTCGCAGATCATGGTGGAGAACGACGGCGCGGGCAACCTGATTTACCAGGTACGCGCGCAAGACGTCGAGAGTTCAATGGGCAAAGGCGGCGACCCGGACAAGCAGACCCGGCGCGCGTTACGACACCTGATTGAGCCGATTGCCGGCGACGTGAGCGTGGAACGATACGAGCCGCTGGAGACGAATGGCCAGGTGAGCGGCTATAGAGTCTGGGCACACCGGTAGTTTTCGTCCGCTCCTGTTTTAGTCGGTGACAGCACATTCGTCGTTGCAGCCATTTTCCTTTGCGACAGTTTGATTCGGTTCGTGTTCTAACGTATGGACGGCCGGCAATTTGCCGGTCGAGGAGATCGCCGATGCGTCGTCTGTTTGTGCCGTTTGCCCTTGCCATCCTGAGTTCGCCGTGTGCTCATGCGGCGACCGATCCCGCGCTGGACAAAGTGCTGCGGCAACTTGACGCTGCTTCAGCCCGGTTCAAAAACACAGAAGCCGACCTGAAGGACGAGTTCTTCGAGCGCGTGGTGCGCGACACCACCACGCAGTACGGCTCGGTGTACTTTCTGCGCGGCGCGAAGGGTACGGAAATGGGCCTGAGCATTATCAAACCTTCGGTCAAGATCGTGCACTTCGAGGGCGGCAACGGGACCATCTACGACCCGGCGAGCGCCAAGAAGTTCAACACCTTCAGCACGGGCAATGACAAGGCAAAGTCCGAAAGCTTTCTCACGCTTGGCTTCGGCGGCAGCGGCAAAGACCTGGAGCGGGCGTGGGACATCAAGCTGCTGGGCACCGAAGATCTGCAGGACAACGGCGCGACAGTGGCCACGGACAAGCTGGACCTGGTCGCGAAAGATCCGTCGGTGAAGCAGATGTTTTCGCACGTGGTCATCTGGGTCGACCCGGTGCGCGGCATCAGCTTGAAGCAGGAATCGACGACCCCCGAAGGCGACAAGCGGACGGTGACGTATTCGCATATTCGCTACAACGATCCGAAGCTGGATGTGAAGAAATATGCGTTTCCGAAGAAGTAGAAGACAAAGAAGGTAGAGAAAAGAGATAGAAAAGAAAGAAAGTAGAGAAAGAAGAAAAGCAAGGAGTTGATCTTCAACGGTAAGAGGATTACCTGCATGGGAGTTGTTCCCTGTCCTGATTCCTTCCGTCCGTCTTTTCTCTTCCTTCTTTCTTCTTACTCTTTCAACTCTTTACTGTACTTTGCCGAGCGGGCGCATGCGGGTGAGTTCCGTGGCACTGCTGACGGCGGTCTGGGCGGCGAGCTTCAGGTTGTCGGCGACGAGCCAGAGCGTATAGGTATTGCTCTGGCGCGCAGCGGTGGGCACGGGCCGAACCTCAACCTGCATACGAGTTTCGCCGGCGACGCTGCTGTTGCTTGCGGGGGCATCGTCCTCGTTGACGAGTTCCATCAGGTCGTTGTCCAGGGCTTTTTCGATGGCTTCGACCTCGACCGGCTCTGCGAGTTCGACGAAAAGGCTGATGCCGAAGCCGTGAAAGACCGGCGCCTGGACAAACTGCAGCACAGGGATGGTGGCATCCGGTCCAAGCAGCGATGTGAGCTGGGTGTGCACGCGGTCCGCCGTTGCGGTCAGGTTCGCCGTGGTTTCATCTCCGAAGCGACGCTGCAGGTTGAAGGCGGCCTGGGTATCGTAGACTGCTGTCGGCAGCGCCTGAAATGAGAGCAGGTTGATCGTCTGCCGGTGCATTTCGTCCAGCGCGGCGGCGCCGTTCTCACTGGCAGGCTGCAGCACGGTGGCGTAGGCATGACACACGGCAGAGGTGCGGCCAACTGCTAAAAGCGCGGCAGCGAGCATGGTGGTAACGGGATGCGCTGCGGTGACGGCATCGGTTTCAAGATTGAGCGCGGCGTCTGCAACGGCCTGTGAGCGCACGGGAGCTTTGCCGTCAAGGGTGCCGGTGGCATCGACCACGGCCGCGCCGAGGGTACGAGCGGTACCCATGTGTTTCGCCGCGTCGGACGCACTCGCGAAGAGGACGACATCGACGCCATCGAAGCTGGCCGGCTCCACCGCCGTGATGACGGCGGCTTCGTCACCGACCTGGTCAAACTTGGCCGCATCCTGCTCGCCGTCCATCAGCAGGATGGTGTGGGAAGTGGAGGAGAGCTCTTCTGCAATTTCCTTGCCCAGCAGGGAGGAGGCACCGACGACGGCGATACGATAGTTCTGCTTACTCATAGGCGATTGGATGCGCAACGGGTGGGGTTAGAACCTTCTACTGCACGTCCGCGTTAGTGGCTCGTGTCGGAGGCGACGGTTTGCAGCGGGATGCCGGTGCGGCGGGCATGGCGGCTTTGTGCGGCGTAGACGATACGTGCAAGCAGGCCGCTGACGGTGTAGCCGAGCGCGATGACGATGAGCACGATCTCGGAAAAACGCACGAGCAGGACGCCGGCAACCATCAGCACAACGAACATGCGCATGGTGTGCTGCTGGCCAAGCGTGATTTCCTTGCCGGACCAGAAACGCCAGCGGCTCACCATCAGAAAGCTGACGAAGAGCAGCAGACCGAGCCAGATAAAGGCGATCCAGGTGGTATCGATGGGTGAGCCGTTGAAGCAGTGGACGACGGAAGCCACAACGCCGGCGGCTGCGGGAATCGGCATGCCGACGAAGTAGCGGCGGTTGGGACGGCCCGGGTTGCTGGGCATCGGGTTGACGGTGACGTTGAACCGCGCCAGACGGCATGCGCCGCAGATCAGGAACAGGAACGCGATGAAGACACCGAGGTCCATGGCGTTGGCGCGCCATTGCAGGTTGCCGACGGCGGGCAGCATGCGCGTGCCCCAGGTGTAAGCGAGAATGCTGGGCGCAACACCAAAGGTTACGACGTCTGCCAGCGAATCGAGTTCACGACCGAAGTCGCTTTCGGTGTTGGTCATGCGGGCAATGCGGCCGTCAAGCGCGTCGAACGGGATAGCCAGCATGATGGCGATGGCGGCGCGGTTGAAGTGCTCCGCGCCACTGGCCGAACCCTGCAGGCTTTGAGTGATGGCATAAAAGCCTGCAGCTATATTGCCGGCCGTGAAGAGCGACGGCAACACGTACATGCCGCGACGCGGACGCCGGCGAGTCTTATCGACTGCACTGCTAATCAATGGCCACCGCGGACGACGTTCCCGCGACGCCGGGATAACCATCTAACACGCCGGAGGAGGAGACGCCGATATCCGCAGGCACAACCTTTGGCACAAACGCAATCACGGTCGAGCCACCCTTGACAGTGTCGCCCTTGCGCACACGCAGATTGGCGTGCGGCGGCAGCAGAACGTCGACGCGCGAACCGAACTTGATCAGGCCGATGCGCTGGCCTTTGCGCAGTGTGTCGCCGGGCTTGACCCAGCAAACGATGCGGCGCGCGAGCAGGCCGGCAATTTGCTTGACCTGCACCACATAATCACCGTCTTCAATCACGACGACATTCTGCTCGTTCAGCACGTTGGAATCGGCGCGCATGGCGTTCAGGAATAGGCCGCGCTTGTAGTTGACCTGGGTGACCTTGCCGCTGACAGGCGAACGATTGACATGAACGTTGAACACGCTCAGAAAGATACTGAGACGCAGACGGCTGCCCTGCGGCGTCTCGATCCAATCGGCTTCTGTCACCTTGCCGTCGGCAGGCGAGACCAGATCGCCTTCACCGGCCGGAATGCGGCGGGTGGGATCGCGGAAAAACCACAGAAAGAACGCTGCGAGCAGCACGGGAATCGCGACAATCACAAGCGAACCTGTCAGCTTCCAAAGCAGGAAGGCGACAACGAGCAGACCGGCAGCGTAGTAGTACCCATCACGAACCATAATCACCTTTAATGATACCGGAAGTCGGTGGGAGGTCCGTGGTCGAGACGAGATCGCTGTTGTCGTTCGTCCACTGCATCAACAGTGCGTCTTCTTCCGGGTCGCGGTAGTAGCGTGGGCGGCGGCCGCAGGGAAGAAAGCCTGCGGTGCGGTAGAGCTGTTCTGCATCGCTGTTGGAGGCACGAACTTCCAGGCGCAAAGGCAAAGCCTGCTGTTGCAGCGTCCATTGCTGGACGTGCTGGAGAAGTGCTCGGCCAAGGCCACGGCGCTGATGGGCGGGTTGGACCGCGATCGCTTCAAGTTCCGCTTCAAACGGCATGGGCGGGGTGAGCGCGGCGGCGGCATAGGCGACTAGATGCCCGGCGTCTTCCGCGACCAACAACAGGCGCAAAGGATTGACGGCGAGATCGCGGTAGACCGCAACCGTCCAGTGCGGCGCGCCGGAAATCTGGGCGGCGAGCGCGGCGATGGCCTCGGCTTCATGCAGACGCGCACGGCGGTAGGTCATGGCGCAGCAGCGGCCTGACGGGCGAGCAAGGCTGTTTCCGCGTCGGGAACGCGCAGGTAGTTCGCATCGAGCAGGGCTGTTTCCGCGAAGGTTTGTTTCGCGAACATTTCCGCAGCGAGGTTGGCGATGGACTGCTGGATTTCACTTTCGGCAAGAACGAGAGTCCCGGGAACGAGGGCGGCAAGGGTCGGGTCTTCCACGGCGACAACAGTATCCGCCGCAGCTTGAAGCGCGGCGGCGCGGGGCAGCATGGCCTGCTCCGGCGTGGGACGGCCCGGCATGAAGGTAGCGGTGTACAGGTCGGTACGGCCTGCGTCGATCCAGGCGGTGATGCCGTCAGCCGCCGTGTAAGAGCGCGCGGCCCTGGCCAGAACTGCCAGGCGGGAGAGCGCGAGGAGCGGCAGGTTGCAGGCTTCCGCAAGGCCCTTTGCCGCGGCCAGGCCGATGCGTACACCGGTGAAGGAACCTGGACCGGTAACGACGGCAAGGGCTGAAAGTTTTGTCGGAACGAGCTGCGCCCGGCGCAGAACACTGTCGATGGAGGAGAGGAGCAGTTCCTGCGTTTCACGGCCGGGTAGCGTGACGGCAGACAACGGCGCCTGCGGACGTTCCGCATCGATCACGGCAACGTAGCCGATGAGGCCGCAGGTGTCGATTAAAAGGAGCGCGGGCATGGGTCTATGATAGTCGGTTCCCTGCCATGGCTTCCGCGTTACTGGACACCACCGGTGTGCGCGTCGTCTGCACTGACCTTTGGAAAGTAGCCGCTGCGGGTGCGAACGGTGAGGCGGCTGAAGCCTTTTTCCTTGGCGTCGACATGCACCTGGCGATAGCCGCCGAGGCGCGCGGGCTTGGTGGGCTGGTAGCTGATGGTGTACTGCTGGCGGATGTCGGCGGCGACCTGCGCGGCGATCTGGTCCACCTCCTCCAGCCGGCGCGGGAAGTAGGCGATGCCGCCGGTCTGCTCTGCCAGCGACTGCAGCACGCGCTTGGCGTGGCGGGATTCTCGCTTGTCCTCGTCCGGCCCGAACAGCAGGCCGACGCAGTAGACGGTGGGTCCGTCGAGTTCCTGCACGCGCTTGATGGTGTCTTCGAGCGACGAGGTGGAGGCATTATCATCGCCGTCGGTGATGATGAGCAGCGCCTGCTTGGGCTGCTTAGCATTGCGGGCGAGGTAATCCGCACTGGCAACGACGGCGTCGTAAATCGCCGTGCCCCCACTGGCTTTGACGTAGCTCAGGCCGGCTTCCAGTTTGTGAATGTCCGAGGTGAAGTCCTGATCGATGTACGGTTCCCAACTGAAGTCGACGAGGAAAGCTTCGTCCTTCGGGTTCGACAGGCGGATAAAGTCGAGCGAGGCCTTGCCGACTGCAGCGCGCTTGTCGTACATGGAACCGGAAGAATCGATGAGAATGCCAAGCGAGACGGGCAAATCCTCATGCCGAAAGGAGCTGATGGTCTGCGGCACCCCGTCTTCGTAGACGTGGAAGGCGTCTTTGGTCAGGTCCTGCACGGCGCGGCCGTTGTTGTCGAGCACGGCGGCGTTCAGGCGAACCTCACCGACGGAGGTGCGCAGGACATAACCGCTCTTTTGCCGCTGGACCTCCGCCTGCGCGGGAGCGACGGGTGCGCTGGCAGGCTTCGGCGGGCCGTCGCCGTCGGGGGACGGGATTGGATCGCGATCGACAGACAGCGAAGGCGCGGCCGGTGGCGTGGTTTTGGAGGCCTGCGTGCCTGCTGCGAGTGGAGCGAGCAGGACCGACAGAAGAGCGAGGGCACCCGCGCTGAATCGACGTTTCATCATCCCTTTACCATTGTGCATCACGGATTGCGGCGAAACGGTGATCTTGTTGCGACGAATACTGCCTTCAGCGCAGACCTCTGTATGAGATCAGCAAGAATAGAGTCAGGCTTAAGTGTCTTTCCAGACTGCAAAAGCCGTGCCTCTGAGAACCAGCTTGCGTTCGGCCCGGAGCTATTGCGACGGCGCATAGTACCCCTGGCGGTTGTGCACGATAAGCTGCGGCAGACCGGGCGGTGGGTTGAGCTTGACCTTGAGCTTGCGGTAGTTGCCGTCTTTTTTAAGATCGGTGGGCTTGTAGCCAACGACATATTCGTTGCGCAGTTCCGCCGAGATGCGGCTGGCGATATCCCCAAGCTCGCCCACGTCGATGACGCGGAAAAGACGACCGCCGGTCATGTCGCAGATGTCGGTAAGCAACTGGGGTCCCTCTTTTTCCTCGACCGTGGAGGCGTACTGATCGAAGATGCCGATCGAGTAGATCTGCACGTCGGATTCGCGGACGGTTTTGCGCAGTTCGCCTTCGGAATACCGGCTGCGGTTGTCGCCGCCGTCGGAGATGATCAGCAGCGCTTTGCGCTCATATTTGGCGTCTTTCAGCTTGTTGATGCCGAGGTACGTCGCATCGATGAGCGCCGTGCGAGCCGTGGGTTTGAGCATGACCATGCGAGCGTCGATATCGTCGACGTTGTTGGTGTAGTCCACGACGACGGCGGGTCGATCGTTAAAGGCGATGACGAAAAATTCGTCCTGAGGATTGCTGGTGCGCATGAACTCGCTAAGAGCCTTGCGGGCGCGGGCAAACTTGCTGGTCATGCTGCCGCTCAGATCGAAGATGATGCCGATGGTGACGGGCGCGTCGTCGGTAGAGAAGCTGCGAATAGTCTGTGGCTGGTTGTTCTCGTAGACGTAAAAGTTTTCTTTTTCCAAACCGGTAACGAGGCGGTTCTGCACGTCGGTGACGGTCATGGGCACGAGCACAAGGTTGGCGTCGACGCGCAGCGTGGCCATGGGATGCGCAGTTCCCTTTGCCGCGACATCGTTGCCTTCCAGAATTTCGCCCTTTGGTTTGGGCGGCTCCGGGCGGGTCGGCGTTTTTGCGTTATCGAGTGGATTTTCCTGCGCCCGCAGGCGTGTGGCCGCAAGCAGCAGAAGCAGCATACAGAAGACGAACGTACGCCAACGGAAAGATCGATGAATGCGGACGAATTTTCTGCCTGGCTCCATGGCTCTGCCCTGCCCCGGCGAGGTTCGAGCGCGCGTTGGGTGAGGCGGATGGGGTACATCCATCGCCTGACCCAAGCGTGCGACTTCGCGTCGGGAAGCTGATTCTACCGGATGCGTGCACAGGAGAGAAAACAACAACAGACGGCAATGTTGACCGCGTGATACTTCATGAAACCACTGCCACGAAAGCGAAACATGGGGTAACTGGTTTGTTCGGGTGTTAGTGTACGGCTCCCTCGGGCGCCTTTTCGCCGCCCTTCGGCTTCGCCAGCAGGAAGGCAAGGAAGAACATGCAGCCGGTTGCCCAGGCGAGCAGGCGGTAGACGTCACAATAGCCCATGATGGCCGCCTGCTGGTTGAGCTGCTGGTAGATGGAGCCGCGCGCGGCCATGCTGCCGATGCCGCCATAGCTGGTGCTGGCACCCTGTAGAAAGCTGCCGAGCGATTGCACCTGATCGGCAAACTGCTGATTCGCGGCACTCATGTAATTCTGCAGGCGCGCCTCGTGGAAGAGCGTCCGATTTGTAACTTCCGCGCCGGTAAGCGAGATCAGGACCGAGCCGCCAATGTTGCGCGCGAAGTTGATCAGGCCGGAAACCTGGTTCGACGCTTCTCGAGGCAAGCCCACGTAGGCGGCGTTCGTGAGGGCGATGAAGCAGAATGGGATGGGCAGCACCTGAATGATGCGCAGAATGCTGGCGTACTCAAAGCTGATGTCGAGCGTGAGGTGGGTTGAGACATAGTAGTAGGCCACCGCGAAAGTGGCGAAACCGATGGCGACGAGATTGCGCGCGGGAAATTTGCCGACGAGCACGCCCGCGGCGGGCATGACGATGACCAGAGCGACACCGCCCCAAGTCAGAGCCTTTCCGGCATTCGTCGCGGTGTAGCCGATCAGTTGCTGCAGGAATTGCGGCTGCAGCACGGTTCCGGCATTCAATACGCCACCCACCAGCATCATCAGGAAGCAGCAAATGGCAAAGTTGCGGAACTTGAACAGGCGCAGGTTCATGAGCGGTTCTTTGGCACCCTTCAACTCCCAAAGGATGAGGCCGGTCATGCCGATGACGAACATGACGGCAAAGGCGACGATGAAGTGCGAGGCGAACCAGTTGTCCTCTTCACCCTTGTCGAGCGCGATTTGCAGACCGGCCATGGCAAGGGTGAGAAAGCCGAGGCCAATGTAATCGACTTTCAGCAGGTTGGCCTTATCGTGCTTGATCCACGGTGGATCGTCGACGACGCGGGAGACGATGACAAGCGCCAGGATGCCGACCGGAATGTTGATGTAAAAAATCCAGCGCCAGGAGTAGTTATCGGTGATCCAGCCGCCGAGCGTTGGCCCGATGGACGGCGCGAGTACGGCGACCAGGCCATACAGGCTGAAGGCAAGACCGCGCTGCTTGGGTTCAAACGAGTCGGCCATGATGGCCTGCGCCATGGGTTGCAGTCCGCCCCCGCCCGCGCCCTGCAGCACGCGGAACAGCAGCAGCAGCGGCAGCGTGGGTGCGATGGCGCACAGAAAGCTCGACACCGTAAAAATCACGATGCACAGCATGAAGAAGTTCTTGCGGCCAACGACGCTGGACGCCCATCCACCCAGCGGCAGAACAATGGCGTTGGCGACGAGGTAGCTGGTGAGCACCCAGGTTCCCTGGTCGGCGCTGGCGGCCAGCGAGCCGGAGATGTGCGGCAGCGCCACGTTGGCGATCGAGGTGTCGAGCACCTCCATAAACGCGGCCAGCGCGACCGACCCGGCAATAATCCACGGGTTGACCTTGGGCTTCCATTGCTGCTCTGCCATTGTGCTCCCATGGGCTTGCTGGGCGATTGCGCAGGGCAGATCGCGAGATGGTGTGGTTCACCTGTGGTGACCGTTCATGGCTTTGGATGCGCCAAAGCGACGGAACGACACATGGCTGTCATGGGGTCGCCGTACAATCAGGCCAGCTTCCACGGGTGAATGCCCGTGGGCTTACTCTGTTCGACCGAAGGAAAGCCGCCGCACCGTATGCGTATTTATCCGTTCCGCGCCCTCCGCTACAACACCGGCAAGGTCGACCTGGCCGACGTGGTGACCCAGCCGTACGACAAGATTTCGCCCGCCATGCAGCAGGCGTATTACGACCGCAGCCCGTTCAACCTGATCCGCGTGATCCTGGGCAAGCGCGAGCCGGATACCGAGACCGACAACGTGTACAGCCGCGCCGCGACCACCCTGCAGGACTGGCGCAAGCAGGCCGTGCTGGCCGAGGAGCGCGAGCCGGCGCTGTATGGCTATGCGCAGCGCTACACCGTTCCCGGCACTGCGGAAGTGCGCGAGCGTCGCGGCCTGATCTGCCTGGGCCACCTGTACGGCTACGCGGAGAAGGTGGTCTACCGCCACGAGCAGACGCTGAGCAAGCCGAAAAGCGATCGGCTCAGCCTGTTTAAAGCGACACGCACCTACTGCGAGCAGATTTACATGCTGTACAGCGACCCGGCGTTTACCGTGGAACAGCTCGTGTTCGGCAACAAAAGCGGCGAACCCACGAACCAGCCCGACCAAACCGTGACGGACGAGTACGGCGTGGTGCACATGGTGTGGAAGGTAACGGATGCGACAACGCTGAACTTGATCGTAACCAGCCTGCAGGACAAAAAGCTGATTATCGCGGACGGCCACCACCGTTACGAGACAAGCACGGCCTATGCGCGCGAACGTGCCGCAGAGTTAGGCCTCGCGGATTCGACGAAGGATGTGGCGACTGCGCACACGGAAGCCAACTTCGGCAAGCCGGACGAGAGCCCGAGCGGGTCGGCCGACGAGCACAGCGCTTCTCTACTGCCCGTGCCGGAATTTCCAGAAGCCGCGATGATGATGACGCTGGTCAACATGGACGCGCCGGGAATTACGATTCTGCCGACGCACCGCCTGGTTTTTGGCTTAAAGGATTTCTCGACGGTGGCGTTTCTGGAAAAGGCTTCAGCGTACTTTGACGTGCAGCCGCTTGCCCCGACCGCCAAGGGTGCCGAGAGCGATGCGGAGAAGATCGAGGATGCGACGGAGCTGCTGGCGCCGCTGAACGCGGTGGATGGCGTTGCCTTCATCGCCGTGACGCGCGACGGCAACACACTGCTCACGGCGAAACCCGAAGCGGTAGCGGCTGCCCTACAGCACGTAACGGCTCGGCAACGCACGCTGGACGTCGTGCAGTTGCACTCGCTCGTACTGGAGCAGTTGCTGGGATTGACGGCGGAAAATATCCGCGAGCAGCAGAACCTGCGTTACCTGCGCTCTGCCCCTGACGCGCTGGCACAGGTGGCGCGTGGCGACGCGGATGTGGCGTTCCTGGTGAAGCCGGTGACGCTGGACCAGATGAAGAACGTGTCGCTGGCCGGCGATGTAATGCCGCAAAAGTCGACGGATTTCTATCCGAAGCTGCTGAGCGGTCTCGCGTTCTACGCGCTGGACTAGCCGAAGCGCAATGCACTGGCGG
>CBAAAH010000007.1:0-6415 GCA_964658865.1 uncultured Granulicella sp. | reverse complement strand
CCCCCCCCGCCGAAACAACCAGCACGGACGCGAGAGAACTTCGTCTGTCCAGGCAGGAAACCCCTGCCTCAAAGGCGAGACATGGGTTTCCCGCGGTGTTGCGTTTAGGGCGAGAACGTGGAACCCGCTACAATCGTCCACGGCCCAATTGTGAGAACCCTTCCTTCCATCGCGCTCGGTCTGTGCTGCCTTTCGGCACCCGCGCAACGGCTGACCATCCTGCTGGACCCGGCGCGCGGCGGCACGGAAGATGGTGCGCGCATCGAGGAGCACACAGTGGAAAAGCAGGTGACGCTCGACCTGGCGAACCGCCTGCGATCGCTGCTGAACGCGCGTGATTTCAACGTGGTGCTGACGCGCGAAAGCGATATGACGGTGACGAACGACGCACGCGCCGCGCTGGCGAACCAGGCCAGGCCGGTGGCTTGCCTGCTGCTGCATGCGACGGCCGCGGGCAAGGGCCTGCACCTGTTTACGTCGTCGCTGCCGCAGGTTGCGCCCCAGACCTTGGCAGTACCATGGGACGAAGCGCAGGCGCCGTTCGCCGAGCGGTCGAAGCGGCTGGACAGCGAGCTTGCAACGGCGTTCGGGCGGTCGAAGATTCCGGTATCGAGCGGCCACACGTGGATTCGCCCACTCGACAACATGCAGTGCCCTGCCCTGGCCATTGAAATTGCACCCAGCGGCAAGGGCGAAACCGCCGCGAACCGCGAGTACCAGACGCGGATCGCCGATGCGATTGCGGGAGCGATGCTGTTCTGGCGCGGCCACACGGACATGGTGCAGTCCATCGTGGCACCGCCGCCGGTAGCGGAACCGAAGCCTGTGACGCCTGCCGGTGGATCCTCACCAGCGGCTCAGCCCGCCGCAACGGATGGCATGGTAAAGCCGCGACCCGCTGTGCCATCAGCGCCCAAAACAGTCCCGGATGCCGCAGCCAAGCTGCCCATTGGCGCAGCCGTGTCGACACGTCCGGCAACGGCGACCAGGCCTGCCGCTTCCGCGGCCCCGTTTTCGACGAGCAGCAGCAAGACTTTGCCTGTGACGCAACGGGCGACGAAGCCGCAAACGCCCTCCGCACGGCCAGCGCCCACGACGGTGCGCCCGGCAGAGGGGAGCAGCCCACAGTGATTCCCCGTTACCAGCGCATTCTGTTCCTCGTGCTGCTTGTCGGCTCCATCGTGATGGCGGTGTTGCTGGTGAACCACTCGCGCAACAACTACACGACGCGAGAGTCGGCCAACGCCGGCGATATGCCCATGGAGGCGCCGTCTTACGCCGCGGCAGAAAACACGACGCTCGACTTGGCCAACGATGCCAACGGCACGATCATCGCGACGGGGCGTTCGCTCGCCTTGCCCAAGGAGCCGGCGGTGCGCACGCGCGCCCTGCTGGAGCACCTGCTGCCGAACTCGCCGCATCCCGTTGGCGGCGGCGTTGCGGTGGAAGATGTGTACCTGGTGGAGTTGCCGCTCACCGCGCCGGCAACACGCGCGGCCGACGGCAGCGTTGGACCGACGCCTGCCGCTACGGACACCGCGGCAGGCGACCCGCTGCTGCATGAAACAGGCGAGCTTTCCATCATCAACCTGCGCAGTTCCTGGTGCGACGAGCACCCTTCCGGCATTACGGTGGAAACGCTGACCATCGATTCCATGCTGGGCACGCTGCACGCGAATCTTCCCCAGATCACCCGCGTCCGCTTTCTGGTGGACGGGCAGACGCGTTCCACGCTTGCCGGCAACGTTGCGCTGGACCGAACCTATACCGTCGCCGATACGACCAACGCACCTCCGGAAACTCATGACTGAACGCAATCATTCCGGCGCTGGACGCACGGCCATCGGCGTCTTCGACTCCGGCTTTGGCGGGCTGACCGTGCTGCACGCGCTGCTGCAGGCATTGCCCGGCGCCGATTTTATCTACCTGGGTGACACGGCGCGGCTGCCTTATGGATCGAAGTCGCAGGAAACGGTGACGCGGTACACGGGCGCGGCGATCGATCTGCTGGTAGCGCGCGGGGTGGCCTTGGTGGTTATCGCCTGCAACACCGCGTCTGCGCTGGCATTGCCGTCGCTCGCCGCGCAAAGCAAGGTGCCACTGGTGGGTGTCATTGAGCCGGGAGCCGCGGAAGCCGCGCGCGTGCTTGCCGCGAACCCCGTCGGCAAACGGGCCGCGCTGGTGCTGGCGACGGTGGCGACGGTGGAGTCGCACGCTTACCGCACCGCGCTGGCGACCCACGGCATCGAAGCACACGAGAAAGCCTGCCCGCTGCTGGTTCCCTTGGCCGAAGAAGGATGGACTGATCACGCCGTGACTGCGCAGACCGCGTACATTTACCTGCGCGATGCGCTGCACGAGATGCGGTCGGCCTCGACGGAAATTGCAGACGACCTGCAGGCACGCAGCGGCCTGGCCGAGACTGCAGAGCAGACAGCACCACCGACGCCGGCGCTGATTCTGTTGGGATGCACGCACTACCCGCTGCTGCGGCCGCTGCTGGAGCGGACGGCGGCTTCCGTCATGCCGCCGGTGCCCATGGTGGATGCCGCCGCGGCCACTGCCGCGCATGTGCGCACGTTGCTGCCGCACCTTGCCGAAGCCGGTGCGACCCCATCGAACCTGATCTTTCTGGCGACCGATTCTCCGGCCAAATTTCAGCGACTGGGAGAACGTTTTCTGCGGCGTGACCTGGACACGGTGGAATTGGTGAGCCTCGACGAAGGAGCGTAGACCGCTCCTGAAGCGATATGCTCATACACGCGATCCTGTAACCCCTGCGAGACGACCGAGACCATGCGCTATCTGCTGAAATCCGAACCCGATGTGTACAGCTACGACGACCTGCTGCGTGAAGGCCAGACGACCTGGGACGGCATCAAGAATCCGCAGGCGCTGATCACGCTGCGCAACATGCGCAAGGGTGAGACGGCCGTGATCTACCACTCCAACGTCGGTAAGGAAGCGGTAGGCACGGCGACGGTGGTGTCGGTCGATAACAGCGATCCGAAGGCTCCGCTGGTGACGCTGAAGGCAGGCAAACGGCTCAAATCTCCGAAGTCCCTCGCGATGATGCGCGAGGCCGCGGTGTTCGCCGATTCGCTGCTGTTTCGCCAGTTCCGATTGAGCGTAGTGCCGCTAGACGACGCGCAGTTCGACTGGCTGCTACACGCGGACGCCGTGGCACCTTTTGTGCCAAAAATTGTGCCGAAATCTGCCGCGAAAACATTGGCGACAAAGACAGCATCCTCGCCGAAAAAGAAGGCTGCGGTGAAGTCCGTCGCTGCAAAGAAAACCGCCGCACCGCGCAAGTAGGCGCGGCTACTGAAAGGAACTTCATGATCGACCTCACCGGTAAAACCGCCGTCGTCTTCGGCCTCGCAAACAAACGCTCCATCGCCTGGTCCATCGCGCAAAAGCTGAACGAGGCGGGTGCGACGCTCGCCATCTGCTACCAGAACGAGCGGTTGCAGCGGGACGCTGAGCAACTTGCCGGTGAACTGCGCGACGCGAAGACCTACCAGTGCGACGTGACCAGCGACAGCGACATCGACAACCTGTTTGCCGCGCTGAAGCAGAACTACAGCAAGCTCGACATGGTGGTGCACTCCGTGGCATTTGCCGGTGCGGAGTCGATGAAGAACGACTTCCTGGAGACCACGCGCGAGGGCTTTCTGCTGGCGCTCAACATCAGTGCATACTCGCTGATCGCGGTCTCGCGCGGCGCGGCACCGCTGATGACGGATGGCGGCTCCATCGTCACGCTGACCTACTACGGTGCGGATAAGGTGTTCCCGAATTACAACGTGATGGGCGTGGCCAAGGCGGCGCTCGAAAGCAGCGTGCGGTATCTTGCGTCGTCGCTGGGGCCGAAGAATGTTCGGGTGAATGCCATTAGTGCCGGCGCCATTAAAACGCTGGCGGCGCGCGGTATCGGCGACCTGCAGAAGATGATGGAACACGCCAGCAACCACGCACCGATGAAGCGCAATGTGGATCCGGCGGAGGTAGGCAACACCGCGGCATTCCTGCTCTCTCCGCTCTCCAGCGGCATTACCGGCGAGGTGATGTTTGTGGACTGCGGCTATAACATCATGGGATAAGTGGCGGGAGACAGTAGAAGGAAGAAAGAAGAGAGAAGAAAAGCAGAAGAAGGGAGATTGGTTCGCCTTGCTTGCAGGGGCTAGGTATGACCAGTTATTGAAAAATGCAACACCTCACAGTTACTCGTGAGTCGTTCCTTCTAGTTTCGTTCCTTCCCACTTCTACTTCTCTTCCTCTTCTACATGGGTCCTAGGAGGATGCTTGACACGATCTGTCCTGGACGAACCGTGCAGCCGCTGCGGCGCCACGAAATGGGAGCGGCTTCCCCGCACCACCTATTTCCTGGCACATGTGCTGAGCTTCTTCGACCGGTACCCATGGCGGTGCGCCCTGTGCAACCGGACACGCTACCTGTCTCTGCGTACAGACCCGCGCGAGCGCTTGCGTTAGGCGACCTTCTCCGCCAGCTCACCCCAGCGATCCATCACGGCTTCCATGGCGGCGTGGGCCTCTGCCTGCTCGGTGAGTGCGGTCTGCAGCTTCTTGGCGTCGCTGGCAATCGACGGATCGGCGAGCGCGGCTTCCGCCTTGGCAAGGCGAGCGTCCGCGGCCTCGACCTTGGCTTCCATGCCGTCCCACTCGCGTTGGTCCATGTAGCTGAGTTTCTGCTTGCCTTTGCCGGTGGCGTTCGCCGCGTCCTGGATGATGGCGGCGGCGGAAGGTGCAGAAGTTTTGGACGAGCCGTCCTGCAGCATGGCGGCGTTCGCGGTAGCCTTGCGGCGTTCGCGCATCCAGGTTTCCCACTGCGGGTAGTCGGCAAATCGCTCGGCACCACCCTCGCCGTCCAGGCCAAGGACCGTGGTGCTGATGCGGTCGAGCATGTAGCGGTCGTGGGTGACGAGGACGAGTGCGCCGGGGTACTCCAGCAAGTTGGCTTCCAGAATTTCGAGCGTGGGGATGTCGAGGTCGTTGGTCGGTTCGTCCAGCAGCAGCAGGTCCGCGGGCTGCAGCATGAGTTTGGCAATCAGCACGCGGGCGCGCTCGCCGCCGCTCAGCCGTTCGATGGGCTGGTTGAGCTGCTCGCCAGTGAAGAGGAAGCGCGCAGCCCAGCTCGCCACGTGGACGAGGCGGCCGTTGTGCACGACGGAGTCGCCTTCCGGCGCGAGGGCGCGGCGAAGGGTGAGGCTCGGGTCGATCTCGCGAAGCTGGCTGAAGTAGACGGTGCGCAGCATGGCCGCGCGCTTGATCTCGCCGCCGCTAGGCTCCAGTTCACCGGTCAGCAGTCGCAGCATGGTGGTTTTACCGCTACCGTTGGGGCCCACGAGGCCGAGCCGCATGCCGTTGGTCAGCAGCAGGTTCAGGTCGCTCAGAATGGTGCGCTCGCCCAGGTCGCAGCGTACATGTTCAAACTCCACCAGCCGTTTGGTCTTGCGGTCGGTCGCTTCAAAGTCGATACCGGCGGTGGTCTTGATCGCGCGCTGGTTGGCATCGGCTAGGTCGCCGATCATCTCATGTGCCTTGTCGATGCGGGCTTTGGATTTGGTGGTGCGCGCTTTCGGTCCGCGCCGCAGCCATTCGATCTCGGTCTTGACCTGGTTCTTCAGACTATCGTGCGCCTTCTGCTGAGCGGCCAGGTGCAGCTCGCGCTCTTCCAGAAATTGCGAGTACGGCCCCGCGATGCGGAGCGAACCACCGGGGTAAACGCGATTGAGTTCGACGGTGATGGATGCTGCGGCCTCGAGGAAGTAACGGTCGTGCGAGACGATGACGGCGGCGCACTCGAGTTCGGCGACGAGTTCTTCCAGCCACTCAATGCCGGCGAGGTCGAGATGGTTCGTCGGTTCATCGAGTAGCAGGACGTCGGGCGAACTAACGATGGCTTCCGCGATGGCGAGACGCTTGCGCCAGCCGCCGGAAAGCGACGACGCCTCGGCCGTGGTGTCGGGAAAGCCGGTGCGACCGAGCATTTCACGCACGCGGCCTTCGTGTTCGTCGGGCGGCACGTTGGAGCTTTTGAGCGAGGCTTCCAGAACGCCACGTACGGTCGATCCGGGGGCGAACTGCGAATCCTGCACGACGTAGGCTACCCGCGCGCGGCGGCGTACGGCGACCTCGCCGGAATCGGTATCTTCACGACCGGCAAGCACGGCGAGCAGCGTCGATTTCCCCGCGCCGTTCGGGCCGATGAGGCCGATACGATCTCCGTCGGAGACGACGAAGTTCAGGTCCTGGAAGAGAATCTTTGCGCCAAAGCGTTTGCTTAGCGACTGTGCATTCAGAATCGGAGGCATCGGTTTAGTTTAACGGGTTTAGAGGAGAAGGAAGAGAGAGGAGAAGAGCGAAGGAAGAGAAAAGAAAGAAGAAGAGAGAG
>CBAAAH010000006.1:4609-22750 GCA_964658865.1 uncultured Granulicella sp. | reverse complement strand
GGTTTAACCCTGCACCGTGCGGCATCGCGACGAAAGCTACTTCACCAACTCTGCTACCACTTCCACCTGTGTGTGCCGCGTGCTTCCCAGCATGTCCAGCGAGCCTAGCTCGACAGCCTTGCCCAGCGTCAGCACGGCCGTGCCTTCCAATTGCGTCTGCCGCAACACCGGGTCCTGCGCGAGCGCACTCGTCATCTCCCCGGCAACGCCGGAAACCTCTACCTTCGTCTTCAGCGCCACACCGTTTTCCAGTGGGTCTACCGTGGCATCCACATTCAAACCAACGTCGATGTAGGTGATTTGCGTCGACGTGGACGCCGTGCCATTGGTTACCGGTGCCGTGCCGGTTACCAGCGGCACACGGTTGCCCTGTTTCATCTGCGTGCGCTGCCCTCCAGCAACCACCACGGCAAAGTGCTGCGAACCGATTCGCTTTCCACCGTCCAGTTCCGTCAACGTGTAAGTCAGGCGATACATCTTTCGTGGACGATCCAGCTCCTGCACCAGCTTCTGCGCCAATTCCATCTGTTGTGCGTTGGCAACGACCACGATCGCCTCCTGCGAATACACCGCAAAAACTCTGGTCGATCCATCCATCCCGTTCCGCAGTGCATTCACAATTTCTGTCTGGTCCTGTGCCGACTCTGAGTTGTTCAGGTAAAAGGTGTGCTCCGTTTGCACGCTCGACTCCACGCGCGCCTTTTCCTGTCCGGCCATCGGCAGAGCGCAGAGTCCACTCACCGCTGCCACCACTGCAATTTGCCTTGTCCATCGCATCGTCATTCCTTCTCCCGTTGGTCCGTTTGTGTTTCGATTTGGTTGGGCACGTCCTGCTGCACCGGTACATCCCGGTCCGCTTCATGCGTGGCGGTCCGGCTCTCTTCCGTGTTTTTTGCGTTCGCTGGTTCGCTGGCCGGTAACGGGTGGACAAAGAATTCCTGCCGTTGTGCGATCTCTCGTACTTCCATCGCGTGCTCCGCGCTGGCAGAGAGCGTTGCGGCCAGTTCTGCCTGTTCGCCCCCTGCGAGCATGCGCAGCAACAACCGTTCCTGCCTCGTCAGCGGCATGGGTGGCGCTGGAAAACTTCCTGCGAAATCGACCGCACCGGCCCCTCGGGGCATTGCCGGCGCTCGCGGCGGATGCGCAGAAGGTGCGAGCCACCTTATTCCAGTGCGAACCGGCGGGCTGCTCGTTTCGGGCACAAATCGTGAACGCCTTTGCTTGTCTTTACCCGAGCTTTGCGCCATGTTCTCAGCCTGCGCGCCGGTAGCGTGCGGTGTTGCGGGTTGCCGAGCCAATTGACGTTCGGCCGCAGGCGTCCGAGGCAGCCGCTTGCGCGCAGCCAACCCGCCGCCCAGCAACACCAGGCCGACCAACCCAGCCGCGACCAATCCAGCCCGTTGCAGAGACCATCGCGACAAGCCAGAGAGAAAGAACGGAGCGGCGATGCCAGGCTCGCGCGTGGCATGCGCCCCCATTGCCTGGCTCGACCGCTGCTGCTCCATCCGCTGCATCACCCGCGCCTCCATCCCCGGCACCGATTCCGCATTGCGCAGACCGGCCATTACGCGCGCCATCGCTGCCTCGTCCTCGTCGGTCCAGATTGTCATCGCCTTGCCTCCTTCCCCAGCCGCTCCTTCAGCCGCGTGCGCGCTCGAAACAGCAGCGCCCGCACCGCGCTTTCACTCCGGCCCAACACGGCTGCCATCTCCGCCGTGCTCATCTCTTCGGTCGCCGCCAGCGCCAGTACCTCGCGCTCTCCCCGCGGCAGTCGATCCATTGCGCGCATCACCCGCGCAAACCTCTCTGCCTCGGCCAGGGCAATATCCGCCGGTGCATCCCGTGCCACCAGGTTCTCGGCAAACCCGCGATCCATCTGGTCCGGCCGGAGCTTTCGTTTGCGGTCCAGCGCCAGCCGCCACGCAATCCGCACCAGCCACACCCGCATATCGCGCACCTCGGCAAAGTCGCCGTGCCGCATCACCCGCAGAAACGTCTCCTGCACCACGTCTTCCGCCTCGGTTCGGCTGTGTAGTACCGCATGCGCCACACGAAACACCACGCTCGCATAGGTGTTCACCAGCACGGCAACATCGGTAGCGTCTGCCGCAGGTTTCGCAGCGTAAAGGGTCTCAGCAGAAGGAGCGTCCGCAGGCGTGCTGTCCGCCGACGCAGGGCCGCCTTTCTTCGCCCACCAACCCAAGCCGTGCTCCTCCCGGTTCCAAGCAACCGTGCGCGATGCCATGCCGCACCCCTCTACAGCCACAGACGGCCACACCCGCAAAGCGCTCGGAAAATTGCAAAAAGAAAAGCGGATATACCCAAAGGGCATATCCGCTGATTTGCTCGCTCGCCGATCTTCTATTGGTTGTAGTTCGGTTCGTGCTCGTCTTCCACGCCATAGCGGCGCAACAGGTTCGGTAGGTTCTGGCTAAAGGCACTGCGCGGCATCACCGTGTGGCAGCCTGCCTCTACGGCCTTCTGCTTCAGGTCGCCCTGCAGGTGCGAAAGAAAGCCGAGGATCGACGTGCCCTTCTTCAGCTTTGCCTTCAACTTCGGAATCAGCGTCAACGGCTTGGCATTCACGTTGTTCAGGTCGAATACGATCAGCGACGGATGCTCATGGTCGTGCAGCTCGGAAAGGTGCGCAACGACGTCCTTGTCCGGCTTCATGAATGCCACCTTCACGCCTTGCTGCTTCGCCGCCTCCTAGATCTTGGCGGTAAAGAACAGGTCTTCGATAAAGAAATAGATGTGCGTCGGCGCGTCTATCGGAATCGTCACCGGCCGGCTGTGATGCATCAGTTCCGGCGGTAGACGGTCTTCGTTGAACTGGCGGTGCCCGTTACTGCGATGCCGAGCGTTGTTCATCTGCACCGTCGATGCCGGCCCATCCGCGAAATTGCCGTTCACCTCGCGATAGCTGTGGTCCATGGGCCCCACAAACTGGCGCGGTCCGCGGTTCTGGCCACCGCTACCGCCACCCTGCTGCTGCTTGCGGTTGCGTCGTTGGCCCATGCCGCTGGTGCTGCCCTGCAGGCTGTTGCCCGGCTCCGGACGCGGCGGACGAGGTCCATTGTTCTGAAAGTTACTTTGGCCGCCGCTCTCGCCTTCACCCGCGCGGCGAAACTTCTTCTTTTTATTCCGGCGTAAGTTCTGGCCGTTCTGTGAAAAGGTCTGCCCACCGCCGTTCTGGCCTGACGAGAAACCTTGGCCAACGACGCTCCCGCTCGCATTCTGGCCCGACGAAAATCCCTGGCCAACCACGCCATTGCCATGCTGGCCGTTATTCTGGCGCAACTCGCGCACCGGCGGCTCCGCTGCATCGCCAGAGGCTTCAATGACACCCGCGTTGCCGCCGTCCTGCTGCGCTGTGGTTCCGCCGGCATTCGCCACGGCGCGGTTCTTCCGTTTGCGCCGCCGCCGGCGGCTCTTGCTGCCGCCGGCATCGCCTGCCGCACGGTCCCCATCCACGCCAACCGGCCGCGCATGGTGGTCGCGAGGTTCACCGCCACTTGGGCCTTCGCCGCCGCTGTCGTCGCGCTCGCGGCTGTCCTTTGGCGCGCTGTCCTCATGCTCGCCGCCGCTGCCTTTGGTGTCGTTGCGCTCACTGCCGTAGGGGCCGCCGCCATCCGTGCCGGCGTTGCTGCCGTTTCGGGGGGCATGTGCCTCGGAACGGCCACGGCTGCTCCTGTCCTGCCCATTTCGCTGCGCGCTTTCGGAGCCGTTGCTGCCCTGCTGCTCTGCCGCCACGGGTGCGCTGGTAGGAGCTGCTACTGGGGGGGCACTTGCCGGTGCGCTTGGCTGCGGTACTGTTGCAGCCGGGCCAGGGTTGCTTGCCGCGTCGCCAGCTGTCTGGCTGTCGCTTCTCCGAGGCGCGCCTTCCTCTGCCGCCGAGGTTCCGGCCTTTGCCAATGCGGATTTGCGTGGCCGTTTCGTGCCGGAGGAGGCGGGTTTTGCTGGCTTTTCGCGATCTTTCACGCGCTGGGGTGGCGGTGCTGCCGCTTCAAACAACAGGTTTTGCTCTTCGCTCATGCTCTTCTTTCTGAGGTCTCTCGTCCGCAGCCCAGACTGGCTCGGCCAACACCCTGCGGTTTGGGCTCTTACCCTTCCGTGGGCCGTGCCCGTCGGCAACCGTGGTCCTGGTCTGCCGTACCGCTGGCGAGAGAGTTTACGCTTCAGGGTGCTGCGTTGTTCCTTCTATCGGCAACCGCGCATCCTGTGCCGCGTATTGCCCTCCGGTCGCCCGGGTTTTTCACTTTGGAAACATGACCGCACATCCATGGTGATCGGTGTTTGCCGCAACCGCCTCTGTCCATGAGTCGTTCCCGCTGCGTGCCTGCTGTCAATCCGGTTCTGGATTCAACCTGGCCCGGAGCAGCGTTTGCTATGGTTGCCGCTTCCTCAAAAGACCGATCTCTCGCGAGCGATCACCCGGTCCGTGCCGGGCTGTGCTCAGCAAGGCTGTCTCAAGCTGCCTAATCGTATGTCATGCCTACAGCTTTGGCAACCGGAAAGAGGGCGCTTTCGCTCTCCATACTTCACCAGAGCAAAAACGAATCCACAGAATCCTGCAACGGCAAACGCCACCCGGGCTGGAGTGGCGTTTGCACAATGGCCAGTCACGGCCTCCAAAATATTTGCGTTCCGTGGCGGTCTCGGCCTCATTGGGTCCGGGCTCTGCTGTGTGGTGCTGACTTGGTCGTGCTGAGTTTCTGTACTTCACGTGCTGCGAAACACCGGTGAAACCACATCGATCGAACCGTGCATTGGTTTTGCGGGTGTCCCGCACCACCTATCCGCACGCACTTCCCGCAAACCCTTGTTGCACCTTGCGTGCCAAACGCAAAACCCCTGAAATCATGCGTAAATCGATCGCCGGCACGTTCGCGAATCCATTTTTCCGCACGCACCCAGACCCTCCGTCTATGAAATCCCATAGTTGCCCTCAATTTGAGCGATACTGGAGAGGCAATGCTCATCACCCCCGCAGACCTCACCCCCGCAAGCCTTTCGCTCGACGAGACCATCCCCGCCGGCGCCATCGATTACGCGCTCGATGTGCAGCAGGTCGGCCCGCTCACCGTTAAGGGAACCGCCGATCGCATTGAAGAGCATCGCGGACCGCGCGACATTGTGGACGACATTCGCCTCCGCGCCCACGTCATCGCCGACCTGGAACTTCTTTGCGCCCGCTGCCTCGCGCCCATTCCGCACCACGCGGACGAGCAATTCGACCTCATCTTCCGTCCCGCGGGTGTCGACGCGGAGACCGGCGAACGTGCCATCAGCGAAGCCGAGACGGAAATCGGGTATTATGAAGCGAACGGCCTTCGCCTGGAAGATGTCGTGCGCGAGCAGGTGCTCCTATCCCTGCCCGATCGCTCGCTCTGCCGGCAGGACTGCAAGGGACTTTGCCCCCATTGTGGCGAGAACCGGAACGAGATGAACTGCTCCTGCGAGTCCAGCGTCACGGATTCACGTTGGGCGGCCCTCTCCGGCATTCTCCCCAACGGCAACTCCTCCGCACCCACGGGCCGAGATTAAGTTCACCACGCACCTTCCGCGGCGCCCACCGGCCCAGCGGAAGCCGTCGCGCGAAAGGGTACTCCCATGCCGAATCCAAAGCGCCGCCACTCCAAGCAGCGCACCGCCAAGCGCCGCTCCCACGACTTTCTGACCTTGCCCAACTCGCAGGTTTGCCCCAACTGCCAAGAGCGCAAGCTACCCCACCACGCCTGCCCCAAGTGCGGCGAATACAAGGGTCGCGCCATGGCGCCGGCCAAGGCCGAAGTTTAAAAGATCAACTGCTGCCCATGCCTCAATGCTGAGGCATGGGTCCAATTCACAGGAACCCTTGCGCCAGGCACGATGACCCACGCAGCATGCTAATCGACATCGTCCTCGATGCCATGGGCTCTGATAAAGCCCCCGATCCGGAAATTCGCGGCGCCATCCAGGCCTGCCGCCAGTTCCCGGTTCATGTTCACCTCGTCGGCCCTCAAGACCGCATCGAGCCGGTCCTGCTGGCCTATCTCCAGGGCGAAGATCTTCCTATTTCCATCGTTCATGCAAGTGAAGTCATTGGCATGGACGAAAAAGCCGCCGCCGCCGTCCGCAGCAAAAAAGACAGCAGCATGCGCGTCGGCCTCAGGCTGGTGCGCGAGGGCAAGGCTCGCGGCTTCGTCACCGCCGGCAACACCGGCGCCGCGATGGCGACGGCAAAAATGGTTCTCGGTACCCTGCAAGGTGTTGACCGGCCGGCACTTGCGACGATCCTGCCGACCGCTACCGGCATCCCTTGCACCCTGCTCGACGCGGGTGCCAACGTCGATTCCGAGCCGCATAACCTCGTCCAGTTCGCCATCATGGGGCAGATCTACGCACGCAACGTCCTTGGCATCGCCAAGCCGCGTGTCGGCCTGCTCAGCATTGGCGAAGAGGACGGCAAGGGCAATGCGCTTTCCCGCGAAACCCTGCCGCTTCTTCGGGCTCTCCAGGGCGACCACCTGTACCATTTCCTCGGCAATGTCGAGGGCCGCGACCTGACCAATGGTGCGGCAGATGTTGTTGTCTGCGACGGCTTTGTCGGCAACGTCGCGCTGAAGGCCATTGAAGGCCTGGGCCGCCTCGTCTCCGACTCGCTCCGCCAGACCCTCAAATCCACCATTACCTCCCAGGTGGGTGCGCTTTTGAGCCGCAAGGCGTTCAAGAACTTCAAAAAACGCCTCGACTACTCCGAATACGGCGGCGCACCCCTGCTCGGCGTGCGTGGCGCGTGCATCATCGGCCACGGCTCCTCAAACGAAAACGCGATCTACAATGCGATCCGCGTGGCCACCCAGTTCGCCGAAGCCGACGTCAGCCGCCACATCGAGTCCGCCCTCGCCCGCATCGCGCCTTCTTCTCCACCGCAGCCTTCGTCTTCTCCGGAAGTTTAGGAAAAGCGGCGATTGACCTTCTCTCACCGGTTGTGAACAACAATTTTGCCACCGTGGTCGATTGAAGAAGGATCTGCGCAGTAGCTCAATTCCAAAATTGGGATATCAGTGCCACGATCTACGAAAATTCATTTGTCCTTCATCAGCCTTTTCCTGAATTTTCAGGAATGACGCGGCTTTAGTGTTTGGCGACAGAATTGCCACTCTGGTAACAGAATCCATTACCAGCCGAGGGGGCAGAGCCGCCCCGGCCCATCTCTGTACCAGCGTGCATCCTTGATGCATTCGCGCTTGGTAGCACGACCCAAAGTTGCCGCGCCATTCCCCCGCGTGGTTAACCGTCTCGTTGATCGGCGATCTCGCCCCAACCCAGAAGGAACGAACACTTTGATCAAGAAAAACATGCTCGGACTGGCCCTCGCCGCGGTTACGCTTTCCGCACCGGCCATTCTCGCTCCGAACGTCTTCGCCCAAGCCATCTCCGTCAACGGCGGTGCCATTCAAGGCACGATTACTGATTCCTCCGGTGCCTCCGTTTCCGGGGCGCAACTCACTATTGCCTCGCCTGAGACGGGTTACAAAAAGGATCTCACGACCGATAAGTCCGGCTTTTACAGTGTCGGCCCTTTGAATCCTGGCCACTATAGCGTCACCATCAATGCCCCAGGCTTCCAGCAATTGACGGTCGCAACGGTGATTCGCACCGGTACTGCAACACCTGGCAGCTTTAAGCTCTCGGTCGGTGCTTCTTCCACCGAAGTTACAGTCAGCGCCGGCGACGTTCAGGTCAATACCGACCAGGGTGGCGTCTCCGACGTCATCACGAAACAGCAAATCGATACTCTGCCAATCAATGGCCGTAACTTCCTCGATCTCGCGCAGATCGAGCCCGGTGTCATCCTGCAGTCAGGGGAATCGTTTGACCCTACCAAGGCTGGCTACTCGGCCATCTCGGTAGGCGGTGTCTCCGGCCGTACCACCCGTATTCTTCTTGACGGTCAGGACATCACCGACGAAACGGTGGGCACCACAATCTTCAACGTCTCACAGGGTTCGATTGAGGAGTTTCAGCTTAACCGCTCTACCCAGGATGTTTCGGGCGATGTAACTTCTACCGGTCAGCTTCTGGTTGCTACGACTACCGGCACAAATACCTTCCACGGGCAAGCGTTTTATAACTTTCAGGATCACCGTGCCCTCTTCGCCCTCGCGCAGAACGGTCAGGATCCTCAGTTTCAGCGCAATCAGTTTGGAGGAAGCGTCGGTGGTCCTATTGTTAAGGATAAGCTCTTCTTCTTCGGTAATTCCGAGCGCATCAAGCAGGACTCTTCTTCTGTAAGTCCCGTATCGGTTGGTATAGGCTCACTGTTTTCGGCTATTGAAGCTGCCCACCCGCTCATCGGTACGCCCTACCGCGAGACCTATTCTGTTATTCGTCTCGATTACAACGGTCCCAAGGGCATCCACTTTTTTGCCCGTGCCAATTACAACGTGAATTCAGTATCCTCCAACTTCGGCGAAGGATACTGGCTATATGCCAATCGTGATAACACACCCGGGCTTGCCGGCGGTGCTGATTTCACTACGGGCAAGTTTACCCATTCCTTCCGCGGCAGCTACGAGAAGTTCCACAATCTCATCAGCGATCAAACCCAAGGCAATACATCCATCTATAACGGACTTCCGGCTTCGCTGGTCGGTGGCAGTGGTCTAGCGTTCTACTACTCGGCGCAACACCTATACTCCGGCCCCAACTATCTTGCGCCTCAAGGAACGTTCCAGTCTGACAAGCAGTTCCGTTACGACGGAAGCTGGACGAAGAGCTCCCACAACTTGCGTTATGGGTATAGCATCAATCGAATCTTGGGTGGTGGTTTCGCTGCCTTCTTTGGCCTTAGCCCACGCGTTTCTATTAACTCCTCTTCACTCTTTAAGGGGCCAACCACAGCCAACCCCAACGGACTCGGTTGCGGTGCCGTCGCAGGCGCTGCGGCCTGCCCGGGGGACCCTCTTCAGGGGTACTCCGCTCGTACCGCTATCATCGGGAATGGGCAGGGGTTCTTCACAGAGAAAAACGGCTTTAATCTTGCCGGTGGGGGTGTCGACGACTGGCGTGAGGGTGCTTACATTCAAGATAGCTGGAAGATTACACCCAGCTTCACGTTAAACGCGGGGGTTCGCTGGAGCGTCGACACGGATCGCGCCAATCAGGATATTGCTCTGCCGACCTGTGGCGATGTCGATGTCTCATCAGTCGGCGTTTCGCCTTGCGGAACCTCAGCAGCCAGCACGCCGCTCCCCAGTCTCTGGAATCCCAGCTTTACGGGTAGCCACACTCACCAGTCGTACGGTAACTTCGGCCCTCAGCTCAGCTTTGTGTACTCGCCCGGTTCAGCTCACAAGACAGTTTTCCGCTCAGGCATCGGTATCTTCTATGAGAACGATGTTTTTAACAACACGACAAACGCTCGTACTTCCCTTATCAAGACTGGAGCCTTCTTCGACGATAAGGCATTCTGCTCAGGCGGCGGTGCATACAGTGTTACCCTCGCCGATGGAACCAGCGTCAATTCTGTGAACGGAGTATCCCTTACCACTTTGTGCAACAGCACTTCGCTTGGAAATGCAGCTAAGTCTTTCGTGCAACTGCAGCAGCAGTATCAGGCAAACACGAAGGCTAATGCGCTCAGTTCCAACGGGGCCTACTTGGGCGAAACTCTGAATGCGGATGGTGCCTATGCCACACCGTATCGGACGCCTTATGCCACTCAGTACAATTTCGGCCTGCAGCGCGAGCTCTTCAAGGGCGCGATCATTAGCGCCGACTATATTCATAACGGTACAGTTCATATCGCCGAAAGCCCCGATCAGAATCACATTGGTGCTGCTCGTTATCTGAATACGGCGGCTGCTATGAATGCCATCAACAAGACTGCAGCATCCTACACCGCCTGTGCTGGAGCTGCTACCACTCAGGCGAAGGTGCAGTGCGCAATTTCTCAGGGTGCTCAGCTCGGCGATTTTGCAGGCAACGGCCTTGATTCTGGCAATCAGTACCTAAGCGGGAATACCTCTTATTATCAGAATGGCGTCGCTCCCGCACAGGGCGCTGCCTTCGCCGGTCAGAACGCGCTGCTTGGTCTGGGTAACTTTCTGGTTCCCATCGGCCGCTCCGGTTATGATGCCCTCCAGGTCGTCTTTCATCAGTCTGCATCACATCCCGCACCCGGCATCGCTGCGGCAAACGTACAGATTTCCTACAGCCTCTCCCGCATCGTTGGTACGGCCGGCAATGGCGGTACTGGTGGAGCAGATCAGTTTTTCTCGAACACTCCTGCCGATAACGATAACCCGAATCAGTTCATTGGTCGCACCGGACTTGACCACAAGCACGAAGTGACGTTTGGATCCGTATTCACGCTTAAGTACGGTCCGCGTGTTGGTCTTATTGGCCACTTCTTCTCCGCTCCCCCAACCACCCTCACCCTAGATAGCAGCAATCCCACAGGTGGCATCTTCACGTCGGATATTACTGGCGATGGCACCATCGGCGATATCGCACCGGGTACCGCTCCGGGCGACTATATGCATCGTATTAAGCCAAGTAACCTAGGTGCGTACATCTCTAATTTCAATTCAACCCAGGCTGGTAAGTTGACTCCGGCCGGTCAGGCGCTGGTTACCGCTGGTCTCTTTACTTCGGCCCAGCTCACCGCGATCGGTGGTACAGTTCAACCAATCGCTCAATTGCCACAGACGATAGCGCTCGCAAACCCGACGACCCGCGCGTTCGATGCAAACTTTTCCTACCCGATTCCGCTCGCGAAATATCGCGAGGGTCTTAGCCTTGAGCCGTCTATCGTCTTCTACAATGTAGCCAACTTAGCAAACTTCGGGAACAATAATCTCGGTATTCTTCTCAATCAGGCATCCGCCGGTGGAGTAACGAATGGTCAGGGTGGTTATGTTTCCGGCTTGAACAACTACAGCGTCCTAAATTCCAACCGTAACCAGCGAGGTTCGGGCACCTTTGACCAGGGCGCTGCTCGCACCACGGAGTTCCAGCTTAAGCTGAACTTCTAACCCGAGATATGCAAGGGACGAACTGCAAAAACTCGTCCCTTGCATATCCCGATCATATTCAGCCCTCAGAATCTGGCTGCCAGCCTCATGCTTGATAATATTGCCACCGTGACTGTCCGTCTTTAAACCAAAATAATAGATGGACAGCAGTAGGTATCTTGGCCACGGTGGTATTAGGTAATCATCCTGCAAGCTTGTAATAAGCGTGTCACTTAATAAAGATCTTGGAATTAGCGAAGCAGCCTACCGTCCCACCGCCGCCTTGACCTTGCCCCAGACCCATGTGGGTACGGTCGATCGGACCATGTGGCTGCGCAGTTCTTCATAGGTTGAGGCGCCCATGCTGTAGCCGATGATCAGGCGTAGCAGCTCCGGGTCTTTTGACGCGTTACGGACGAGGGAATCCATGCGGCCGGAGCCGTTGAACAGGCGTTGCTGGATCTCGACCGAATGCTGGAGATCGCTGCCGATCTCTCGCTTCCATGCCTTTTCGTAGGTGGAAAGTGAACGCGCGTCGTAACGTTTCGTCCGGATCGCTTCCAGCGCGGCGTCTGCTGCGAGCGAGCCGGAAACCATTGCATAGAAAATACCTTCCGCGGTAAAGGCATTCACGAAGCCGCCGGCATCGCCCGCCAGCATCACGCGATCGGTCACGGTCTGCTGCAGTGGCCCGCTGACGGGAATGGGAAATGCCTTGTAGCAGTCGCGGTTGGTCTCGCCGGTCACGTCGCCCTTGGCTTTTAGCGTATCGACCCACTCGGCGTGGTGCTCCTTGCCCTTGCCGCGCAGCGCGGTCAGGTACCAGTCCAGCTTGCAGCCGAAGCCGAGGTTCAGGTGATCGGTCTTGGGAAAGATGTAGCCGTAGCCGAAGGTCTGCGTCAACGTCAGAAAGAGATAGATGGCTTCGCGATCCGCGACCTGCAGCCGGTCGTAAGTCGTCTCTTCCATCATGTCGACGGCGTATTCCTTGTGCGCCGCTTCACTGCGCAGGCCGGTGTGGCGCGCGATGACGGAGTTCGCTGAATCCGCGCCGATCACCAATGGTGTGCGCAGCACTTCGCCGGTCGTCGTTTCCAGTTCCACGTGCGTCGGCAACACGGTGCATTTACGCACCATGACGCCGTTGCGCACGGTGCAGACGGGCTGGGCGCGGTGAAAGAGTGCGGCGTCGAACTCCCAGCGGCGAATCAGATAGAGGATCGGCTCGCCCTGTTGGTAGGTGACGCGGGTGCTGTCGGGCGATTCCAGGTGGACGCGCGATACTGGGTTCACCGGCACTTCGCCATCCTGCAAGAACTGCCGGACGTAGGGAAATCGGTCGAGCAGACGGGCGCTGAGGCCGCCGCCGCAGGGCTTTTCCCTGGGAAACTCCCTCGCTTTATCCAGCACCAGCACCTTTGCGCCGGCTTGGCCCATGCGGTACGCCGCCGTTGCACCCGCGGGCCCACAGCCCACCACAATCACGTCAAACTGTTCGCTCATCAACGTCATTCTTTCATCCTTGGGGTGTAGTGATCGCGATCGCCGTCACTTTGGGATGAGGCCGCGTAGGGAGCGGCGGAGTTTCGGCTAAAGTCGTTGCATGACACGTTCGCGATTCACCGAGAGGGTCACCCGGCTGCTCCCCATTTTTGCCCTTGCCATTTCCACGCAGGCTGCCATTGGCCAGCAGCTAACGCCGATGGAACGGATGAAGCTCGATACGGCGGTGCAACAGGTTCTCACCACGACGCAGGTGCCCAGCGCAGCCATCGGCGTAGCGCGCGGTGGTGCGGTGGTGTACGCGCGGGCGTTCGGCGCGGCGGTGCTGCCACGCAACGTCGCCATGGCCGCGACGGTCGATGACAAGCTCGCCTTATCGCAGGCCACGACGAAGGCCGTACCGGCGGACGCGGCGATGGCGTACCCGGTCGGATCGATTTCCAAGCAATTTACGGCGGTGTGCCTGCTCCTGCTGCAGGAGCGAGGCAAGCTGCGGCTCGACGACCCGGTCGCAAAGTGGTTTCCGAACTTCACCCGCGCAAACGAGGTCACCGTGCGCAACCTGCTGACGCATACCAGCGGCTATAGCGACTATGCCCCGCAGGATTACACCATCCCGGCCTGGACCAGGCCCATCGAGCCGCTGAACCTGGTGACAGCCTGGGCGACGAAGCCGCTGGACTTCGACCCCGGCACGCGCTGGCAGTACAGCAACACCAATTACGTGATGGCCGCCCTCATCGTGGAGCGGGTGAGTGGCCAGCGGTTCCACGATTTTCTGTGGCAAAACGTCATCACCCCGTTAAAGCTGCAGGGCGTGTTGGACCTGGATGTCGACCGCGACCGGCTGCGGGTGCGTGGCTATGAGCAGCACGCGCTCGGGCCCATGCGCCCGGCCATTCTTGAAGCACCGGGATGGTACTTTGGCGACGGCCAGCTTGCCATGCCGGTGGCCACGCTGCTGGCGTGGGACGAGAGCATCGTGCACCGCACGTTGCTGAAGTCGGAGAGCTATCGACAGATGGAGACGGAGTTTCACCTGAAGAACGGGTCGGGTTCCGGTTATGGGCTGGGCATGTTTGTCCACACTTCTACGTCGGGCAAGGTGACTCTAAGCCACTCGGGCGAGGTGGGCGGCTTTGTGTCGAACAACGTGGTTTCGCTGAGCGACGACGTTTGCTACGCGGCGCTGACGAATGAAGAGGCGCGGGTCGCCGGCTTGCTGACGCGAGCAATGACGCCGGTGCTGCAGCCGGACGCCGTGTCCGGCAAGCGCGCGCCGCCGGCTGTGACCGTGGTGCGGCCGTCTGCAGAAGCAGCGAATGCCGAGGCCGAGGCGCAGACGATCCTGACCGCACTGCAGGAAAAGGAGCTGGACCCGACACTGTTTACCGCCGATGCGCAGTTTTATTTCACGCCGGAAACCGTCGCGGATTATGCGAACAGCCTGTCACCGCTGGGCGACGTTCGCGCGGTACGCCAGACCAGCGAGCAGATGCGCGGCGGCATGACGTTTCGGCAGTTCGATGTCGTGTTTGCCGCACGCACGCTGTCGCTCACGACGTATACCACGGCGGCGGGCAAGCTGGAGCAGTTCATCGTGGGACCCGGAAACTGAACGGTTCTGCGTGTCTTATAAACACGGGTTCGGAACGGCATGCCACCAAAGTGCGTGCAGGTGAGTCGAATTTATCAGGAGATTGAGTCCATGCGCCGCCTGCTTTCTTTGCCTGTTCTTGCCTTTGTCCTTGCCGTGCCGCTTGCCGGTTGCCACGCGGATGCAGCAACCCCCGCGCGCCCTTTTCCCGTCGCCCAGCAGGATGCACCGCTACAGAAGGGACCGCTGCAGACAGCGGTGTTTGCCGGCGGCTGCTTCTGGGGAACGCAGTCCGTCTTCGAGCGCGTGAAGGGTGTGCGCAAGACTGTGGTCGGGTATGCCGGCGGTTCCGCATCCACCGCGACCTACGACCAGGTCACCACGGAGACGACCGGTCATGCAGAGTCGGTACAGGTGACCTACGATCCCTCGATCATCACGTACGGCGGCCTGTTGCGCATCTTCTTCTCGGTCGCGCACGATCCGACGCAGTTGAACCGGCAGGGACCGGATGAAGGCACATCATACCGCTCGGCGATCTTCTTCAGCACGCCGCAGCAGCAGAAGCTGGCAACGGATTACGTCCACCAGTTGGACGCGGCGCACCTGTTCGGTAAGCCGATCGTCACGCAAATTGTGCCGCTAAAGGGCTTTTACCGGGGAGAGGACTACCACCAGGATTATGCGCTGCACAACCCGAACAGCAGTTACATCCAGGTGTGTGACGTGCCCAAGATCGCCGCGCTCAAGGCCACGTATCCCGACCTCTTTGTGGAGTACAAGGGACAATAATCACGGCGAGACAAGTGTGTGACGGTGGGAGTAGGATGCTGCCGCTGCACACTCGTCGCGCAATGCGTCGTCAGTGTGCCGATCGATTCTCCCAAGGAGTTCGCATGGCAACCACTCCCGCTCTCAACCCCGCAGCCGGCACCCACCCCATTGAACTGCGCAAGCAGTACGGCAACTATATCGGCGGGCGTTGGGTCGCGCCGCTCTCCGGCCGCTATTTCGACAACATTACGCCCGTGACCGGTGAGGTGCTGTGCCGCATTGCACGGTCGGACGCGGCAGATGTCGACCGTGCGCTGGACGCCGCACACGCTGCGCGCGCCGCGTGGGGCCGCACCAACACAACCGAGCGCGGACGCATGCTGGAGCGCATCGCCCAGCGCATCGAAGACAACATGGAGCTGCTGGCCACGGTGGAAACGTGGGATAACGGCAAGCCCATCCGCGAGACCATGGCCGCGGATATGCCGCTCGCGGCCGACCACTTCCGCTACTTTGGCGGGGTAATCCGCGCGCAGGAAGGCGGCATCAGCGAGATCGACGCCACGACCGTCGCCTACCACTACCATGAGCCCCTGGGCGTGGTGGGACAGATCATTCCGTGGAACTTTCCCATCCTGATGGCGACTTGGAAGATTGCGCCGGCACTCGCGGCAGGCAACTGCATCGTGCTGAAGCCGGCGGAGCAGACACCGCTGTCGATCCTGGTGCTGATGGGGCTCATTGAAGACATTCTGCCGCCCGGCGTGCTCAACATCGTGAATGGCTTCGGCCTTGAGGCCGGCAAGCCGCTCGCGACCAGCCCACGCATCAAAAAGATTGCGTTTACCGGCGAGACGACGACCGGCCGGCTCATCATGCAGTACGCGTCGCAGAACCTGATTCCGGTGACGCTGGAACTGGGTGGAAAAAGTCCAAATATCTTTTTCGAAGACGTGATGCGTGAGGACGATGCGTTCTTCGATAAAGCCATGGAGGGTTTTGCCATGTTTGCGCTGAATCAGGGAGAAGTCTGTACCTGTCCCTCGCGCGCGCTGGTGCAGGAGAGCATCTACGAACGATTTATGGAAAAGGCTGTCGCCCGGGTGAAGGCGATTAAGCAGGGAAGCCCACTGGAGAAGTCGACCATGATCGGCGCGCAGGCAAGCGGCAAGCAGTTGGAAAAGATTTTAAGTTACTTCGACATTGGGAAGCAGGAAGGCGCGAAGGTCTTGACTGGCGGGAAACGGGCACAGCTTGGGCCGGAGTTGGACGGCGGCTTTTATGTCGAGCCGACCATTCTGGAAGGGCATAACAAGATGCGTGTCTTCCAGGAGGAAATCTTTGGGCCGGTCGTTTCAGTAACAACATTTAAGGATGAAGCCGAAGCGTTGGAGATTGCGAACGACACGCTGTACGGCCTGGGCGCAGGCGTGTGGACGCGCGAGATGAATCGGGCGTTTACCTTTGGCCGCGGCATCGAGGCTGGGCGCGTGTGGACCAACTGCTACCACCTGTACCCCGCGCATGCGGCGTTCGGCGGGTACAAGCAGTCGGGCATTGGACGGGAAAATCATAAGATGATGCTGGACCATTACCAGCAGACAAAGAACGTGCTGGTAAGTTACAGCCCGAATAAACTGGGATTTTTTTAAGACCATGGACTGCCCCGCACAGGTCTTACGTACGGACGCGGCAACGGATCTAATGAGCCGCCTCGAAAAGAAGCACGGGCCGCTGCTCTTCCACCAGAGCGGCGGCTGCTGCGACGGATCTTCACCCATGTGCTATCCGCGTGGTGAGTTCCTGACGGGCGACCAAGACGTTCTGCTGGGCATGCTCGCCGGCACGCCGTTTTACATCAGCCGGCCGCAGTTCGAGTACTGGAAGCACACGCAACTGCTGCTGGACGTGGTGCAGGGGCGCGGTGGAATGTTCTCGCTGGAAAACGGCGAGGGCGTGCGCTTCCTGATTCGTTCCCGTCTCTTCTCCGACGAAGAGATTGCCGTTTTGCGCGGCGCAGGTCGCATCTAAAACGACGAGCAATCCTTGCTTGTCTCGCGTCGATCTTGCAATGTGGCAAAGTAAGTCGCGTGTTTGCGCATCACTTTACACGGGTGAACTTTCACGAAGTGCGGAGCAACCGGAAAGTACGTCGTCATATGGCGTCGCTATGCGCATGACAGCAATGGCGTTGCGGGGCTAAGGTCGTTCTTGCGTCGGGGTTCCGACCGGAAAAGAGAACGGACATGGCACAGGAAGCACACAAGAAGGCAGCCGCGCACCACGAAGAAGCAGCCAAGGCACACAAGACCGCCGCGGAACACCACGAAAAGGGTGACCACGAGACGGCGGACACGCATTCCAAGAAAGCCCACGAGAGCTCTGCCAAGGCGCATGAGCACTCCACCGAGGCGCACACCAAGTCCACGGCTGCGAAGAAGAAGTAGTTTCGTTTTTGTTATATAGAAGTTGTATAGAAAAGGCCGCCAATGCAGGCGGCCTTTTCTCTGTGCGATGGTACGAGTTATGCTTTGCCGGCAAGGGTACGCAGCACATACTGCAGGATGCCGCCGTGCTGGTAGTACAGGATTTCCTGCGGTGTATCGATACGCACGGTCGCCGGAATGCTGACGACCTCGCCGGTGGCGCGCTTGGCTTCTACGGTGATCTGTTTGCCGTTGGCGAAGCGGCTGTCGAGCATCGCCGCAAGACCCGGTACGGAGTAGCATTCCTCTCCGGTCAGATCGTAGGTTTTCACGTTTTCATCCGCCTGGAACTGCAGCGGAAGAATGCCCATGCCCACAAGGTTGGACCGGTGAATGCGCTCATAGCTTTCCGCAAGAACGAAGCGGATGCCGAGCAGGCGCGGACCCTTCGCCGCCCAGTCGCGCGACGAACCGGAGCCGTACTCACGGCCGGCGAGAATGGCCAGCGGCGTACCGCGCTTCCCATACTCCACCGACGCGTCGTAGATGCTCATCGGCTCGCCTTGAGGCAGCAGCCGCGTGACGCCGCCCTCGGTGCCTGGGGCCAGCTTGTTCTTAAGCCGCACGTTGGCAAAGGTGCCGCGCACCATGACCTCGTGGTTGCCGCGGCGTGAGCCGTAGCTGTTAAAGTCTGTAGCCTTCACGCCGTGCTCCGTCAGGTAGCGGCCGGCGGGGCCGTTCAGCTTGATGGAGCCCGCGGGAGAGATGTGGTCCGTCGTGACGGAATCGCCCAGCACGGCGAGCACGCGCGCGTTGTGAATGTCCTGCACCGGCGTGG
>CBAAAH010000006.1:0-4599 GCA_964658865.1 uncultured Granulicella sp. | reverse complement strand
ATGTACGTCGAATCCGGCTCCCAGCCATACGTGTCACCGAGCGGAAATTTCAGGTTGCGCCAGTGGATGTCGCCGTCCGAAACGGTGGAGTACTGTGTGCGGAACATCTCCGCGTCGATGGAGTCGTGCACCGCGGCAGAGACCTCCTGCTGCGTGGGCCACAGGTCGCGTAGGTACACCGGCGTGTTCTGCGCATCGAAGCCGAGCGGCTGGGTATCGAAGTCGAAGTCGATGGTGCCGGCCAGCGCATAGGCCACGACGAGCGGCGGACTCATCAGGTAGTTTGCGCGCACGTCGGAGTTGATGCGGCCTTCGAAGTTACGATTTCCACTTAACACACTGACTGCCACCAACCCATGGTCCTCAATGGCTTTCGACACGTCCGTCGGCAGCGCGCCGGAGTTACCGATGCATGTGGTGCAGCCGTAACCGACGGTGTTGAAGCCTAACTGGTCGAGATAGAGGGTGAGGCCGGCCTTGTTGTAGTAATCGGTAACTACACGCGATCCCGGAGCGAGCGACGTCTTGACCCAGGGTGGTGTTTTTAGCCCACGCTCCACAGCCTTTTTGGCAAGCAGGCCGGCGGCCAGCATGACGAACGGGTTGGACGTGTTGGTGCAGGAGGTGATGGCGGCGATGACGATGCTGCCGTGGTGCAGGTACGGGTCGGGGTCGATGCCGGTGCGCGCTTTGACGCTGGGGATGGGCTCCTCCATTAGGCCCACGGCGAGCACGCCGTCCTTGCCGGGTTCGGGCGCGCCCTGCGTGCTCTGGATGCTGCCGTCCGCAGACATATGGCCGCCTTCGCCGGTCCAGCGGACGATCTGCCGGTCGCCTTTGACGTTGTTGCCGTAGAGCGACGGCAACGCCTTGGCAAACGACGCCGATGCCTGGTTGAGCGCGATGCGATCCTGCGGTCGCTTGGGGCCCGCGATGCTTGGAACGACCGTCGCCAGGTCGAGTGCGAGCGTGCTGGTGTACTCGGCTTCCGGCGTGTCGGCGGTGTGGAACATACCCTGCGCGCGGTAATAATCCTCGGTAAGTTGGACTAACTCGTCGGGGCGTCCGGTAAGTCGGAGATAGTTGAGTGTTTCCGCATCGACGGGGAAGATGCCGCAGGTTGCGCCGTACTCCGGTGCCATGTTCGCGATGGTGGCACGGTCGGCCAGCGGTAACTCGGCGACGCCGCTGCCGTAGAATTCCACGAACTTACCCACGACGCCATGCTTGCGTAACATTTCCGTAACGGTCAGCACTAAATCGGTGGCGGTTGCGCCTTCGCGAACTTTACCGGTCAGTTTAAAGCCGACCACCTGCGGCACCAGCATGCTGACCGGTTGGCCCAGCATCGCGGCCTCGGCCTCAATGCCGCCGACGCCCCAGCCCAGCACACCCAGGCCGTTGACCATGGTGGTATGCGAATCGGTGCCGACGAGCGTGTCGGGATAGGCTACCGTTTCGCCGTTCGCCTCCAGCGTGAAGACGACGCGCGCCAGGTATTCCAGGTTGACCTGGTGGCAGATGCCCATGCCAGGCGGCACCGCGCTGAAGTTGCGGAAGGCCGTCTGCCCCCACTTTAAAAAGGCGTAGCGTTCGCGGTTGCGCGCGAACTCCAGCAGGCTGTTCATCTCGTATGCATTCGCGACGCCATACTCATCCACCTGCACGCTGTGGTCGATGACGAGCTCTGCCGGCTGCAGCGGATTGATCTTTTCCGGGTTGCCGCCCAGCACCTTCATGGCGTCGCGCATGGCAGCCAGGTCCACGATGGCGGGGACGCCGGTGAAATCCTGCATGAGCACGCGGGCGGGCATGTAGGCGATCTCGCGGCTCGGTTCGGCGAGCGGCTGCCAGCGGGCGAGGAACTGGATGTCGTCGGCCGTGACCGTGACACCATCTTCGCGGCGCAACAGGTTTTCCAGCAGGATGCGCAGGGAAAAGGGCAGACGGGCGATGTCGATGCCGCGGGCGGGAAGGGAGTCGAGGCGGTAGTAGGTGAAGGATTTGCTGCCGGAGCGTAGGGTGGCGCGTGCGTCGAAGCTGTTGGTCGCTGGCGCGGCAGGCTCGTTGATGGCGTTGACGGAGGCGGTATTGCTGATAGTCATGGGGTCCTGTGTCGTGCAGGGTGCACGGGCGCTGGAGGAACATGGGGCAGAGCCGGGAGAATGGCGAGTCAGTCAGTAGACCTGCCGCGATCGCGGCGGCCATGGTGGAAGCGCTTCAACCGTTTCAGGGAGCGGTTCATGACGGTAGTTTAGCGCGGGAACGCAACGCTTGTGGAGGGGTGCGTTTCAGAATGCGAAGGGTGCTGCGGCAAGCTTCGGGCAGGGTTTCCGGCGACCGTCGCTCCAGCGGGTACATCGCGCGTGACAACGCTCCCCGCGCCGAGGATGGCACCGTCCCCGATGTGCACGCCGGGCAACAGGATGGCGCCGCCGCCGATCCACACATTCGCGCCGATGGTCACGGGTCTGCCACCTTCCAGTCCGGCAGCACGCAAGGCTACATCGCGCGGGTGGTCGGCGGTGTAGATCTGCACTGCCGGGCCGATTTGGGTGCGGTCGCCGACGATGATGGGCAGAACGTCGAGCAACACGCAGTTGAAGTTGAGGAATACGCCGTTTCCCAGGCGGATGTTGGTGCCGTAATCGCAGAAGAACGGCGGACGAGCGTGGGTTTCTGTCCCGCATGCGCCCAGCAGCAGGCGCAGTACTTCTGTCTGTGCCAATCGGTCTGTCGCGGTATTTAAGTGGCGTAGCAACGACTCGCACCGAATCCGTTCCCGCATTAGTTCCGCATCGCCGGCGTCGTACCATTCGCCGCGCAACATCCTTTGTTTTTCTGTCATGCGTCTTCTCCGGCGCGGACGATCACCGCTCTCCTTTACGATGCAATAGGTTCCCTACGATTTGTGCGCGCGATGAAGCGAATGGCCATGCCATGCGAAACGCCGTGCCATGGCCGCCGCATCGTACGGCGTGACGGGGGATTATGGTGTCCTCGCGCGTACGACAAACGTAGGAGAGAGCATGCCCACCACGAAGTTTGCTACCACGATCAAAGCACTGGAAGACATTCAAAACCTGAAACCTGAAGCCGCCATTAAAAATATCGATAGCTGGGAAAAGTTCCTGGCCGATCACGAGGTTGAAGGCGCAAAGAAGCTGGTAACTGACCTGAACAAGCTGAAGAAGCTGCTGGCTGCCGAAGAGCTGGACAGTGCCGCCATTAAGACACTGATGGGTAAGCTGGGCAAAGAGACTGCCGCTCTGGCCGGCCACGCCAAAGGTGCGGAAGCCGAGCACGTGAAGAAGCTGGGTGAGACGATCGAAAGCGCTCTCTAGTGCACGAAGCGGATGCTTTGGTGAAACGCCGGCCTGCGGGTCGGCGTTTTACGTGTCGCTTGTTCACATCGGTACACAACCCTTCTCGCAGAACGGTGTTCTTTCTATACGGAAGCAGAACGTGAGGGTGCCTGCGCGGCATCGCTCGGCTTCTGTGAGGGACGGCGATGACAAACGAGAAGATCGGGATTACTGCAGCAGCGAAGAGAATGAACGTTGTCACCATTGGGCGGCAGATGGGACTGGTGGTGGCGTTGGGTGCCATCGCTGCCACGATGGTGGGTTGCCGGTCGGACATGGCCGCGGTGCAGCAGGCGCCGATCGTGGATGGCAATGCCGCGAGCGATCCGGCAAATGCAAACATGGCCGTGCCCACGGTGAGCACAGCCGTGCAACCTGGGTATGACGCCGCACAAGCCGCGCGCAACGGTTATGCCCCGCGCAATCGTTATACATCGCGCACCCGCGTCGCTGGTGAAAGTTACAGTGAGCAGCAGCAAGGCTATGCCGAAACCTATCCCGCCCAGAACAATCGCGCGACGCGCAACGAGGCTTATAACTACAACACGCAGGCACCGCAAGGCTACGACAGTGGCCAGTACTCCGAAGATGACGACCAACTTTACAGTGACCTGCTCGACCCGAACGTGGCCGTCGTGCAGCAGCCACCACCGCCGCTACCGGAGTACCAGCAACCGGTCGCGCCAGGACCGGACTACCTTTGGACCCCGGGCTACTGGAATTATGCAAATGCCGGATATTACTATGTGCCGGGAAACTGGGTATCCGCGCCGTTTGTCGGTGCGCTGTGGACGCCAGGATGGTGGGGTTACACCGGTCGCGGATACGGCTGGCATCGCGGCTACTGGGGACGCCACGTGGGCTACTATGGTGGCGTCAATTATGGCTTTGGATTTATCGGTGTCGGCTACCAGGGTGGTTACTGGAATAACGACCACTTCCTGTATAACCGCGACTGCAACCATGTCGATCCGCGATCGGTGAATAATTATGTCTATCAGCGCAACATCAGTGTGGGAAGCAACAATTATGTGAATAACTCGCGGGTAAGCTACTACGGTGGCCAAGGCGGGTTGCAGCGCCGGCCTATGCCTGCGGAGTTTGCGGCGCAGCGCGAGACGCACATTGCACCATTACCCGCGCAGATGGCAGAGCGGCAGGCCGCGGCACAGAATCGGCAGCAGTTTTTTAATGACAATCACGGACGGCCGCAGCAGCTTTTCGCCGCGCATCC